>JAODAU010000082.1 GCA_025463615.1 Microbacteriaceae bacterium
AACGGCCGCGGATAAAGAGAGCTCGCACATTCTGTGACGGGCACCGCGCAACGAGGGAAAGGGGTCATCTATGCCACTCGCACCAGATGCCAAGAAAGCGATCATCGACGAGTACGCCACTCACCCGGGTGACACCGGAAGCCCCGAGGTGCAGGTCGCAATGCTGACCGCACGCATCAAGGACCTCACCGAGCACCTGAAGGAGCACAAGCACGACCACCACTCACGTCGTGGCCTGCTTCTGCTTGTCGGCCAGCGTCGGCGCCTGCTGGGTTACCTGCAGGATGTCGACATCAACCGATACCGCGCACTCATCGAGCGCCTCGGACTGCGTCGATAACCTCGCGCAGCCGATATTGGCTCTGAATGGCCCGCCCCGTATACGGAGGCGGGCCATTTCTTCTTTCGAGACGAGCGCCTAGACCGTGTCGTTCTCGACGGGCGAGGGCGGGGCGTACTCCTGCACGAACTCCAGCGCGGTGTCGGCGACCTCGCGCCATCCGCTGTCGATGGTGAGCGAGTGCCCGCGGCCGGGGATGACCGTGATCCGCGTCTCGCCCGGGTTCTTCGACTGCAGCTTGTAGGTCGCCTCGGTGATCGCGAGCGGCACGGTGTGGTCGTCGGCGCCCGCGATGATCAGCAGCGGCCCGCGCTCCGGGTTCTTGGTGTCGACCTTCGTCTCGGAGAACGGATTGAAGTTGGCCGTCGCGCCCTGGAACAGCGGCGCACCCGGCGCGGGCACGTGGTAGGTGCTCCACAGGTGCTCGGCCTCGGCGTCGTCGAGGGCGTTCGCCCAGCCGTACTTGAACTGCTCGAGCGTGAGCGACACCGCCTTGCCCGCGTTGGTCGGGTTGCCCAGCACCGGTGCGGCCGACTTGAGGGTCGACAGCGGGAGCGGCAGCACCCCGCGGAACGGCGCGTTGTCGATGGCGACGGTGGATGCCGCGACCCCCTCGCCCGCGATCTTCTGCGCGATGAGCCCGCCGAACGAGTGGCCGATCACGACCGGCGCCGAGGTGAGCTTCGAGATCGCCTCGAGGTAGTGGTCGGTGACCTGCTGCACCATCTTGTGGGCGAACACGCTCGGGTCGGCCTTCGCCTGCTCGACGGTCTCGGGGTCATCCGGCCAGCCGGGCGCGAGGGTGGCGTAGCCGTTGTCCTCGAAGAGCGCGCGCCAGGCGTCCCAGCTGCTCGACAGCAGCCAGAGCCCGTGCACGAAGACGACCGGGCGCACCCCGGTCGCGTTGGCGTCGTCGATCTGTTTCAGTTCGGAATCGGTGAGTGTGGACATGGGGCCTCCCTGATCGGGGACGCTCCCAGCGGCATCCCTCGGGGCCGACGATATTGCGCCGCGTGGCCCGGCGTCTAGGGGTTCAGGCGCGGATCTCGCGGCCGGCCGCCCGATAGCGCCCGGGGGTGGTGCCCATGATGCCGGCGAAGGCCGCGATGAACCCGCTCGGGTTCGACCAGCCGCAGGCTATCGCTGTCTGCGTCGTGTCGCGACCCTCAGCGAGGAGCACGAGGGCGTGGTAGACGCGCAGCTGGGTGCGCCACTCGTAGAAGGTCATGCCCAGCTCGTCGTGGATGAGCCGGCTCAGGGTGCGCGCACCCGCCCCGATCTCGTGGCTCAGCTCCGCCAGCGACGAGTCGTCCGCGGGGCGTTCGGCCAGGATCCGGGCGATCGCGCGCAGCCGGTCATCCCTCGGCTCGGGCAGCTGCAGGGGCTCCTCGTGCGCCTCGCGGAGCTGATCGACCAGCACGCGGAGCAGGCGCGAACGAGCCGGGTCGTCGCCCTCGGAGTCGTAGCTGTCGGGCCCGGTCAGGGCGAGCAGTGCCTCGCGCGCGACGCCGGACGCCAGGAACACGGCGGGCCGATCCGGCAGGAGCCGCGCCAGGGCGGGCGCGAGGAACACGATCCGCATGTCGGTGTCGCCGTGGGCGCGGTGCCGGTGGTCCGAGCCCGCCGGCGTCCAGCCGACCCGGTTCGCGGGCACGACCGAGGTGCCGCGGTCGGTGTGCACCGCGAGCACGCCGGTGGCCGCGTAGACCAGGTGCCCGAGCTCGTGCGACTGCTCCGCGCTCTCACCCCCGGACGGCCAGAGGTGCCGCCCCCCGCCCGGCCAGATGTGGGAGGTCGGCGCGACCACTTGGCGTGTTACAGGCATGATCCGGCAGTCTATCGGTAGCCCGCCACGCTTCGGTCTGGTGATCTGGATGTCGAGAGAAATGTCGACAGAAATGTCGAGAGAAGGAGAACCGAATGACCACACTCATCCTCGTCCCCGGCGCCTGGCACGGCGGCTGGGCGTTCGAGCGGGTCACCCCGCTGCTGGAGGCCGCCGGCCACACGGTGCACGCGCTGACCCTGACCGGGCTGCGGCCGGACGACGAGGCGGCGACCGTCGCCGCCGCCAACCTCGACACCCACGCCGACGACGTGCTCGCCCTGCTCGACCGCGAACGGCTCACGGATGTCACGCTGGTGGGCCACAGCTACGCCGGCATGGTGATCGCGGCCGCCGCCGACCGTGCCGGCGGTCGCGTCGCTCGGCTCGTGCACCTCGACGCGTACGTGCCCCGCGACGGCGACTCGTGCTGGTCGTCGACCACGGAGGGCTACCGGCAGGCGTTCGTCGCGGGCGCGGCCGAGACCGGCTACGCGGTGAGCCCGCCCGTGCGGCCCGGCCGCGACCCGCGCCGGCGCCCGCACCCGTTCGCCTCGCTCGTGCAGCGGGTGCGGCTCACCGGTGCCGTCGAGAGGGTGCCGCGCCGCGAGTTCGTCTACTGCTCCGGCTGGGAGGGGACGCCGTTCACGGGGCTCCGCGCCGAGCTCGCGGCGGACCCGGCGTGGCTCGTGCACGACCTGCCGACCGCGCACGACGCGATGCGCGAGGACCCGCGGGCCGTCGCCGGGATCCTGCTCGGCTAGGGCGTCACTCGAAACGGTTCGTGGCGAACAGGTAGAGGCGCAGCGCGAGCGACAGGCGGGTGCGCCCGCCGGGCGAACGCACGTCGTACCCGAGCGTCTCGCTCAGCTCGGCCGTGCGCGCCTGCAGCGTGGAGTGGTGCACGCCGAGCTCGGTCGCGGCGGAGCGCAGGCTGTCGTTCGCCACCAGCGCCTGGAGCACGGGGAGGGTGCGGTCGGATGCAGCGAACAGACGGGAGAGCGCGGCGACATCCGGCGGCGTCCCCGCGCTGGTCTCCGCGGCCTCGGCGAGCAGCAGCACCGTGCCGAGCTCGTCGGCGCGCACGAGCGGTTCGTGCTCGCTCGTCATGCGGAGCGCCGTGAGGGCCGACGCCCACGAACCCGCGAGTTCCGACGGCTGGGCCGTGACGCCGATTCCCGCGCGCCCGGCCGGCGACGCGTCGGAAGCCGCGCGGATGACGGCCCGAACGGTCCCCGCCGGCGTCACCGTCACGCTCTGGTGACCGTTGACCGCCGGGGCGCCCGCGGGCATCGCGTCGACCCGGTACGACCCGTGCGGATCGAGCCGCAGTCGCGTCGCCGCGGCCTGCCGTTCGGCCTCGGGTTCCGACGGGTCGAGCACGGTCTCGACCGCGCGCCGCAGGGCCGCGACCGGCGCCGACCGCTCGAGGGTGATGTCGAGCGAGATCGCCAGGCGTTCGAGGATCATCTCGTCGTTCGCGAGCGCCGGTCCGACGCGCTCCAGCCAGGCGGCACCGCCGGAGGAGATGGGGTGGGTGGTCCAGGTGGCCGGCTCGCCGGCATCCGTGCGCACGCCGTCGTGGCCCACCCGCCCGGCGCGGGCCTCCGAGCGGAAGCCGGCCGGGCATCCGCTCAGCACCGCGGCGCCGCGCAGCAGCATCTCGGGCGTGGCGTGCCCGTCGACCAGGGCGTCGAAGTAGGCGATCACCTTGAGGCCCTGGCTCGCCTCCGGATCGAGGGCCGTGAGCCGGCCGAGGAGTTCCTGCATCGTCGCCCGCCTCCTGGGATTCTGCTGCCCACCCTAGTTCGATAAGCCGACCGGTTCGAGAGCGAGGGTGGGCAGCAGGGACTATGCGCCGAGCAGGCGGTGGATCCACGCCTCGCGGGTGGTCACCATCGCCACCGAGATGGCGGCCTGCGGGGCGAAACCGTCGAAGCCGTGGAACCCGCCGGGCCAGACGTGCAGTTCGGCGATGCCGCCCGACGCCCAGATGCCGGAGGCGTAGGCCACGATCTCGTCGCGGAAGACCTCCGCCGAGCCCGCGTCGAGGTAGGTCGGCGGCAGGCCGCTGAGGTCGGTCGCGCGGGCGGGCGCCGCGTAGATGCTCACCGCGTCGGTCTTGCGGCGGTCGCCGAGCAGGGCGTCCCAGCCGGTGTCGTTGCTGCCGCGGTCCCAGACGCCGAAGCCGTCGATCTGGTGGCTGGAGACGGTCTCGTTGCGGTCGTCGAGCATCGGGTAGATGAGCACCTGGCCGGCCAGCGTCGGGCCCTTGCGGTCGCGGGCGAGCAGGGCCACGCCGGCCGAGAGGCCGCCGCCGGCGCTCGCACCGATCACCACGAGGCGCTCCGGATCGACGCCCAGGCCGTCGAGGTTGTCCGCCATCCAGAGCAGGCCCGCGTAGCAGTCCTCGACGGGTGCTGGGTCGGGGTTCTCGGGGGCGAGGCGGTACTCGACGGTCACGACCACGGCATCCGTGCTCTCGATCAGGTCGACCAACCCGGCCACGCCGGTGAAGCGGTCGCCCCCGATCATGCCGCCGCCGTGCAGGTGCAGGAAGCCCGGCCCGCCGGGGCGGTGGTCCTCGCGGCGGAAGATCGTGACGAGCACGTCGGGCCCGCCGGCAGGCCCGGGGATCAGCCTGTCCTCGAAGACGATGGGCCGCTCGCCGATCGCGTCCTCGACCGGCGGCATCAGTCCCGACTGTCGCAGCAGGGGGATCATCTGGGGCGTGATCGTCGTCGGGATCTGGTCGGCGACCAGCGCCAGCATCGCCGCCAGCTCCGTGTCGAAGGGTGGGGCAGGGTGGACCGTCGATGTCGTCATTGAGACCTCCAGTGTTCGCGGATCCACGCCGATGTGGGTCGCTCAGGCCATCATCGCCCGGGCTCCTGAGCGCCGGCACCGCCAAACGCGCCGGATGTGCGCCCTCGGGGCAGCCAACTGGCGGGCGCCGCGCTCGGTACCATCGATCCATGGCTTTCTGGAATCGCGGCAACCCCGGCGACCTGTCCCTCCCGGCGAACGACAGGGGGGCGGGAAGCTTCGGCAACTATCGCTACGACCTGATTCCGGCGAACAAGCGCGTCACGCTGCGGCTCGCCGACAGCAACCCGCACCAGGAGGAGCTGGAGAAGATCCTGGAGGCCGGGGGAGAGCTCGAGACCGCGATGTCGCGTCGCTCGGTGGAGGAGGAGCGCACCGACGCGCCGATGGTCGTGCGCCTGTTCACCGGCAGCCGGGTCTCCGGCGTCGTCGGCGTGGTGCCGCGCGGCCTCGAGTCGGTGGTCGACGAGGCGCTCAGCCGCCTCGACAAGAAGGGCCTGAAGGTGCGGATCCCCGCCCGCGTCGTGAAGACCCGCAACGGACTGCGCGTCGACCTGCTGATGGGCGAGACCCGCTAGGCCCTCCGACGAGTTCCACCGGATCGTCGCGCGCACGACACCGGGGGTTCACTTTCCGCGGGTTGGGTGGATGATGTCCATGGCCCCCGTTCGAGGGAAGAACGATGCGTATACCCAGTACATCATCACGGCTCCGCGTAATCGCGGGAGTGGCGGCGCTCGCCACCGCGGCAAGCACGGCCGCTTTGCTCGGTGCCGCCCCGGCGCTCGCCGTGCCGTCCACGGGAATCGTGATCAACGAGGTCTACGGTGGCGGCGGCAACGGCGGCTCCACCTTCACCAACGACTTCGTCGAGCTCGAGAACCGCGGCGCGACGCCGGTCGACCTCTCGGGATACTCGGTGCAGTACCACTCCAAGTCCGCCACGGGCACGTGGCAGCTGACCGCTCTGACGGGCACCGTCGCCCCGGGCGCGCGCTACCTCGTTGCCGAGGGCAAGGGTGCCGGGGGCACCACGCCGTTGCCGACGGCCGATGCGACGGGCACGATCGCGATGTCCGCCACCGACGGGACCGTTGCGCTGGTTGACGGGCAGGCCGCGCTGACGTGCGCGGACAGTGCTGCTTGCGCCGCGGCATCCGTGGACCTGGTGGGCTTCGGGGCGGCGGCGATCAGCGAGGGCTCGCCCGCGACCGGCGCGAGCAACGCGGACTCGGTGCAGCGCACCTCCGCGGCAGACACCGACGCGAACTCGCTCGACTTCACTTTCGCGGTGCCGACGCCCGGCGCCGCGAACACCGCGACGGATCCCGGTGACGGCGGAGGCGGCACCCCGCCGACCCCCGGAACCGTGCGCATCCACGACATCCAGGGCGCGTCGTGGCTCTCGCCGCTGAACAACACGGCGGTCACCAACGTGCCCGGGATCGTCACCGCCCTGCGCCCCACCGGCAGCAGCCGCGGCTACTGGATCCAGGACCCCGCGCCCGACGCCAACGCGGCGACCAGCGAGGGCGTATTCGTCTACACCGGCACGACGCCCACGGTGAAGGTGGGTGACTCCGTGCTGGTGAGCGCAACGGTCAAGGACTTCTACCCGCTCGCTTCCGGCGACACGACCGCGACCACGTCGAACCTCAGCGTCACCGAGCTCTCCGGCGGCAGCGCGGTGGTGCTCAGCTCGAACAACCCGCTTCCCGCCCCGATCGTGATCACCCCGACGACGGTGCCGTCCCTGTACGCGCCCGACCTCGGCGGCGCGAACATCGAGACCACCGCCGTTACGCCCACCCGCTCCGCGCTCGACTACTACGAGTCGATCGAGGGCATGCGCGTGGAGGTGGATGACGCCCGCGTCGTCGGCCCGAGCGACCAGTACGGCGAGCAGTACATCACCACGAAGCCCGGCGTGCAGCAGAGCTTCCGCGGCGGCGTACTGCTGCAGGGCGAGAACCAGACGCCGAGCGGCCGCCTCGAGGTGGTGCCGGCGGACGGCACCAACCCGCAGGTGAGCGTGGGCGACGTGTTCACCGGCGCCACGGTCGGCCCGATCGACTACTCGCAGTACGGCGGATACCTCATCGCAGCGACGCAGCTCGGCAGTGTGCGCGCCGGCGGACTCGCGCCGGTCGTCGCGACCCCCCAGCAGCAGAAGCAGCTGAGCGTCGCGACCTACAACGTCGAGAACCTCGCGCCCGCCGACCCGGCGACGAAGTACTCGCGCCTCGCGCAGGGGGTCGTGACCAACCTGGCCAGCCCCGACATCCTCACGGTCGAGGAGGTGCAGGACGACACGGGCGCGACCGACGACGGCACCGTGTCCGCGGATGCGACCCTCACCAAGCTCACCGCGGCGATCGCCGCCGCGGGCGGCCCCACGTACCAGTGGCGCGAGGTGAGCCCGGTGAACGACCAGGACGGCGGGCAGCCGGGAGGCAACATCCGCGTGGTGTTCCTCTTCAACCCGGCGCGCGTGTCGTTCGTCGACCGCGGGGCCGCGAACGTGGACCGCTCCGTCACCGGAACGACCGTCTCGCGAAGCCACGGCGAGCCGGTGCTCAGCCTGTCGCCGGGCCGCATCGACCCGACCAGTGACGCGTGGACGAGCAGCCGCAAGCCGCTCGTCGGCGAGTTCACCTTCCGTGGTTCGCAGGTCTTCGTGATCGGCAACCACTTCAACTCGAAGCTCGGCGACCAGAGCCAGGACGGCCGGTTCCAGTACCCGGACCAGTCGTCCGCGGCCCAGCGCCAGAAGCAGGCGACCGAGGTGAACGCCTTCGTCGGCTCGCTGCTCGCAGCGGACAAGGACGCCAAGGTCGTGGTGGCCGGCGACCTCAACGACTACCAGTTCAGCCCGGCGCTCAAGACCCTCACCGGCGCCGCGAGCGGCAAGCCGATCCTCACCGATCTGATCACCACGCTGCCGAGCGACGAGCAGTACACCTACGACTACCAGGGCGTGAGCGAGGCGCTGGACCACATCCTCGTGACGAAGGGCGTCGGCACGCCCCAGTACCAGGTGGTGCACATCAACTCCGAGTTCGCCAACCAGGTGAGCGACCATGACCCGCAGGTGGTGCGTCTGGCGTTCGGCAAGGTCTCCAGCCCGCCGCCGCCCAGCAACACCTGCACGCCGGATGGCGCGG
Organism: Microbacteriaceae bacterium; assembly: GCA_025463615.1. The sequence goes on from JAODAU010000082.1 coordinate 8,156, forward strand.
CCCTCGGCTACTCGGACGCGCTCGACAAGCTCGTCTACAAGGGCACCCAGCTGGGCGGGCTCTCTTCCCTCGCCTACGACAAGCGTTCGAGGTCGTGGGTGGCCGCGGTGGACAACCACGCCAGCGACCCCTCGCGGATCTGGTTCATCTCCGACCTCGAGTCGCCGACCGTCACCCGCGACCCGCTCGTGCTGAAGGCGCCGGACGGCACCCCGTACACCGGCCTGACCGCCGACAACGAAGGCCTGGTGGTGCTGTCGAACGGCGACTTCATGGTGAGTTCGGAGACCGAGCCGTCGATCCGCATCTTCGGGCGCGACGGCGTGCAGCTCCAGTCGCTGCCGATCCCGGCGCGCTTCGCGGTCACCGGCACGACGGCGCAGGGCCAGGCCACGTCGAACGCCACGCTGGAGGGCCTGACCATCTCGCCCTCGGGCCGCACGGTCGTCGCCGCGATGGAGGGCGCCCTCTCGGGCGATACCTCCGCCACGGACGCCACGGCGCACCGCTTCCTCGTCTACACGCAGGGCAAGCACGACTCGTGGGTGCTCTCGAAGCAGGTCGAGTACCGCACGGAGCCCGGCATGCGGATCCCCGAGGTGACGGCGCTGAGCGACGACGACCTGCTCGTGGAGGAGGCGTCGTTCGCCCCGGCGACCGGCAACGAGGTGCAGCTGTTCCAGGCCACCGGGCTGAAGAAGGCCACGGATGTCTCGTCGAAGGCCGACCTCGCGACGACCCCGGCATCCCGCCCCCTCTCGAAGACGCTCCTGGCCGACCTGCAGAAGTGCCCGACCCTGGGCGCGACGGCGCTGGAGCCGCAGCTGAACCCGCTGCTCGACAACTTCGAGGGCATGGCGGTCACGGGAAGCCACGGCAAGACGGTGGATGTCACGCTCATCAGCGACGACAACTTCTCGGCCGCCCAGCGCACGCGCCTGCTCGACCTCTCCCTGCGGGTGCACTAGAGCCCCACCGCGAACCGGAGTCGAGTGCGTCGCTGTGAGGGCGCGGGGATCGGCCGCTGCTCGGGATCGATCGAGCGCGGTGGGATCACGGAGTACTCGGCTCCGGTGCGCGTGACTCGCCAGCCGTTGTTGTGGACGAGCATGTGGTGGTGACGGCAGAGCAGTACCCCGTCGGAGAGGTCGGTTCGGCCGTGGTCCCGATCCCATTCGTTGATGTGGTGGGCTTCGGTCCAGCCGGGTGGCCTCTCGCAGTCGGGGAACCGGCAGCCGCCGTCGCGGGCGGCGAGGCCCACGCGTTGCCGCTGGGTGAAGAGGCGTTGCGCGCGGCCGACATTGACGACCTGCCCGTCGCTGTCGAACGCGATGGGGATGACCCCGGCGGTGCACGCGTGCCGTTTGGCAGTGGCGATGCTGATCGACGCCGTCTGCCCTTCAAGGTGGGCGGCGCCGGTGTCGCGCTCGAGGTCGGTGGCGGTGACGTGAATCCGGACCGCGGGCACCTGCCGCCCGACGACCTGGGCGACGTCGCCGTCGAGCCCGATCCGCAGGACCGAGACGAGGGCATCTACGGCGAGCTGGTCGGTGCTTCGGGTGTCGCCGAGAAGTCGCTGCTCCCGTGCCTTGCCGGCGGGGTCGACGAACCGGGGACCGCCGCGTCGGGGCGAGGTCGCGGCATCCACGACGGCGCACACCTGTGCCGCGGACTCGGGATCGAGCTCCCCGGTGATGCGGGTCATGCCGTTGGGCAGCGGAAACAGTCGCAGGTAGCGTTTTTCGCGCAGCTCCTGCTCGCGGGCGGCCACATGCTCGGCGTCGATCAGGTCGCGCAGCTGGCGAGCATGAACGACGAGCCGGTCGACGCCGACCCTCGTGGCTGCGGCGATCAGGTCGGCCGCGGCGGACAGCAGAGCGTCCTCAGCGACCTCGACTCCCATGAGGGTGGAGCGGATCACTCCTGCCGCCTCGACCGAAATCCCTCCGCACGCCACGGCGTCCCCGACCGCGACGAGCCACGGCGGCACCGGCGGAACGCCTGGGGCAGGCGGTGCGGCATCCATCAGCTCCCCGACCCGCACCAGTGTGGATGCCTCGCGCTTGCCGACCCCGGTGACCTTCTGCACGAGCTCCTGCGGGGTCCGAGCCCCGAGCCGCTGCGCGAGCCCGTCGTAGCCAAGCTCACGACGCGACCGGTGCGCGATGACCGCTGCGACACGGGCGGAGTGCGCGTCCGCAACCCGCTTCAGCTCGCCCAGAAGCCGCTGCGCCTCGATGACGTCCGCATCCGAAAGAACCGCCTCTGTGGGCAGCTCGAACGCGGTCGCCTGCCGCACGAGTGCGGTGAGAGGCGCTAGGTGATTCATGCCTCTATTGTCCCAGACCCCACCGACATCCGGGCTCGTCGTTCGGCATCTGTGGACAACGAGACGAATTTCGCGCCTGTGAGCGAGAGGCGACGGGCAAGTGCGAGGATTCACACATGCACGAGAGCGCGCCTCGATGAACCTGGTGACGATCGTTCATCTCGTGCGATCCTTTCCCCGCCGTCTCTTCGGCCCGAGCGGCGACTTTCGGCGTGGCGAGAAGACCGAGCGCTCGCGCGCGCTCGCGGCGCTATGGTTCGCCCGATGGCCTGACATCGCTCCGTCCCCGCGAGGCCTGCAATCGCCAAGAGCAGCCCTGTCGGGGGATAGGTGGGTGCGATTCCACAGCCTTCCCGGCTCGAAGCAATATGCGGAAACCGACGAGGAGCGCCGAACCGTACTTGCGCGGCATTTCGCAGTGCTTCGTTATCTCAGTCGTGATCGACCCGAGCTCGGATATGTGGTGATCGGCGAAGACTGGGGGCCGGGCGATATCGCAAGCGGATGGACCAGGAAATACCTCGAGGGGGCATGGCCTTGGCTGAAGTCGCCGAATCCTCCCGAGCGGGGTGAAGCCGTCTTCTATCACTGGGTACTGCAGCACCCCACGCTCGAGGCGATGGAGCCGGTGCTCCAGCGAGTGGCAGCGGAGGAGGCGACGATCGTCATCTCCAACGCCGCACTCGACTGGCTCTATCACCCTTACGACGGCGGCGCCGATGTCTACACGGCAACGACGGCAGGGCGGGATGCGCTGCGCGGCCGATACGCCGAGTGGCTTCCGGCTCGCGAAGACGGTCTCTAGAAAGAGAAGGAAGGGCCGGCGCGATCCCCATCGCCCGGCCCTTCGAGGTCGGATGCGCCGTCCCCACGGGGCATCCGTTTTCCCCTGCGCCGACCGGGCCCCTGATTCCCGGGTGGCGAGTGTTCCTCTGTACAGGGGTGTTCGACATCCGGCGGCGCGTGGATTGCTGCGGGACTGCCCCCACTTCGGGTGACGCGATCGCGTCGGGGCGCACAATAAACACATGACGACGTGGCGACGCAGCCTGGGCGCGATGGCGCTCGGCCTCGTGGTGCTCGCGCTCGCCGGCTGCGCGTCGGCACCGCCGCCGGTGACGGATGACGAGCGGGCCAGCATCCGCTCCGAGATCCTCTCGGCGCTCTGGGCGCCGATCGCGCAGTCGTACCCGGAGGCGATCCGCCCGGTCATCCCCGTGACGCACACCGTGCTCGACCACGACTGGCCGGAGCGCATGGCGAGTTGCCTGCGCGGCCGCGGCTACTCGAGCGAGGTCACCGACAACGGCCAGGGCTACACCGACGGCGGCCAGGGCCAGACCCAGCTCGTCTTCACCGTGGATGCCTACAACTGCCAGGCAACCTGGGTCTCGTTCTCGCAGGTGGCGAACTACCTCGCCCCTCGGCAGTTCGAGGCGTACTACAACTTCCAGGTGGCGACGCTGCAGCCCTGCCTCCGACTGGCCGGGGTCATCACGTCGAGGTCGCCGGGCCGCCAATACGCCCTGGGAATCCCGGAGCTGGCGGGCTGGAACCCGTACCAGATCTTCTGGCAGAGCCAGCCGTCGCGCAGCGAACTCAGCTACCTCGAGACGCGCTGCCCGCCCATCCCCGGCTGGCTCGACCTGGCCGGCTGACCGGGAATATCTGCGTCACCCCCGCGTTGTATGTCTATGCAAACGCATAGAAATGGATGTGGACAGAATGCAATTCGGAATCTTCACCGTCGGCGACGTCACCGAGGACCCGACCACGGGCCAGACCCAGACGGAGCACGAGCGGATCAAGAACATCCTCACCATCGCCCAGAAGGTCGAGGAGGTGGGCATGGAGGTCTTCGCCCTCGGCGAGCACCACAACCCGCCGTTCATCCCGTCGTCGCCCACGACGATGCTGGGCTACGTGGCCGCCAAGACGGAGAACCTGATCCTCTCCACGTCGACCACCCTCATCACCACCAACGACCCGGTGAAGATCGCCGAGGATTACGCCATGCTCCAGCACGTGGCCGACGGGCGCGTCGACCTCATGATGGGCCGCGGCAACACGGGCCCCGTCTACCCCTGGTTCGGCAAGGACATCCGCGACGGCATCCCGCTGGCCATCGAGAACTACGCCCTGCTGCACCGCCTGTGGACCGAGGATGTCGTGGACTGGCAGGGCAAGTACCGCACCCCCCTGCAGGGCTTCACCAGCACCCCGCGCCCCCTCGACGGTGTCGCGCCGTTCGTCTGGCACGGCAGCATCCGCTCTCCCGAGATCGCGGAGCAGGCGGCCTACTACGGCGACGGCTTCTTCGCGAACAACATCTTCTGGCCCAAGGAGCACTACATGAAGCTCATCGGCTACTACCGCCAGCGCTTCGAGCACTACGGGCATGGCACCGCCGCACAGGCGATCGTCGGGCTCGGCGGCCAGGCTTTCATGGCGAAGAACTCGCAGGATGCGGTGAACCGGTTCCGCCCCTACTTCGACAACGCCCCCGTCTACGGCCACGGCCCGTCCCTCGAGGAGTTCACCGAGATGACCCCGCTCACTGTCGGGAGCCCGCAGCAGGTCATCGACCGCTACGCCTCGATGCGCGAGTACTTCGGCGACTACCAGCGCCAGCTGTTCCTCATGGACCACGCCGGCCTGCCGCTGAAGACGGTGCTCGAGCAGCTCGACATCCTCGGCGAGGAGGTCGTGCCGGTGCTCCGCAAGGAGTTCGCGAAGGACCGCCCGGCCGACGGTCCCGAGGGCCCGACGCACGCCGCGCGCGTGAATGAGGCGCAGAAGCGGGTCGAGCTCGTCGAGACCCAGGAAGCGGTGACCGCATGACCACCCGCCACCTCGCCGTGCTCACCGCCGGCCTCAGCCAGCCCTCCTCGACGCGCCTGCTCGCCGACCGCCTCTCGCAGGCGGTCGTGAGCCGGCTCGAGGAGGACGGCATCGAGGTCGAGGTGCACGTGATCGACCTCCGCGACTACGCCCACGACGTCACGAACAACCTCCTCACCGGCTTCGCCGGCCCGAAGCTCGAGGAGGCCATCGAGCGCCTCACCACGGCCGACGGCCTCATCGCCGTCAGCCCCATCTTCACCACGAGCTACAACGGGCTGTTCAAGTCGTTCGTCGACGTGCTCGACCCGCAGGCGCTCGGCGGCATGCCGGTGCTCATGGGCGCGACCGGCGGCTCCGAGCGGCACTCGCTCGCCCTCGACTACGCCATGCGGCCGCTCTTCAGCTACCTGCACGCCGTGGTCGTGCCGACCGCCGTGTTCGCGGCGTCGAGCGACTGGGGATCGGGTGACGTCGCCGGTGCATCCGCCCTGCCCGAGCGCATCGGGCGCGCGGCGGGGGAGCTCGCCGCGCTCGTGCGCGACTCCGACCGGTCGGAGCGGGTCGAGGATCCCTTCGCCCTCCCGGCCGGGTTCAGCCCGGTCGGCGGCTTCGGGGCGCAATAGGCGGTCTACCCCACTTCGATGAATGTTCCCCCTTTTGGGGGACATTCCGGGTGACAAAACGGCGCGCCTCGCGTAGCCTGCACTGCGTGATACCCGATCACAACAAACCCGATCCTTCTGCGCCCGGACGCTACGACTCCCGATGGTTCCTGGCCCAGTTGCGCGGTCGCGCGCCCGAGGCCGAGGCGCCGGCGGTCGCTGCCCCGACAGATACCGTGCCGGCGGTCGCCGCCCCGACCGACGCGGGGCCGACGGATGCCGCCCCCACCGTTGAGCTGACGGAGCCCGCAGAGCCCGCGCAGGCACACACCGCGGCGCGCACGACCCCCGCGCTCGCGGCGCGGCCGGCCGCCCGCACCAAGGCCTCGCGCTGGACGCCCGTCGTGACCGACCCGGCGACACGCCCGGTCGTGATCCAGCAGCCTCCCGCAGCCGACCTGCCGCCGGTGGTGTCCGTGCCGGTGAGCTCGCACGCGCCGCTGGTGATGTTCTCGCCGACGACGAGGCGACTCAGCATCCCGCTGCTGCCGATCGAGAACACCCGCCGCCGCTACCTCGTGGTGGGGGCGGGGGTCGTGGTGCTCGTGCTCTCCGGAACAGCGGCTTTCGCGGCATCCGCCTACGAGAACCGTCCCGTCGCCGCGCATGCGGCCCACAACCTCGCGGATGCCCCGACCGCGGCGCCCTCTACCGCGCCGACTACCGACGCACCGACGGTCGTCCCCACGCAGGCGCCGCTCCCGCTGGTCATCGCGGCCCCGCCCGCCCCGCAGTCGCCGCCCGTCGAGGTGACCACGCGCAAGCGCACGACCGGCAAGACGACAACGGGCACCGGCTCGGGCGCTGGCACGGTGACGGCCCCAGCGCCGAGCCCCAGCAGTTCGTCCGCTCCGGCGGCCCCGCCGGTCACGACGCCCGTGGACCCGCCGGCCGACCCGCCCGTCGTCGACCCGCCGGCCGATCCTCCCGCAGATCCGCCGGCCGACCCGCCCGCCGATCCTCCCGCGGACCCGCCGGCCGACCCGCCCGTCGACCCGGGAACGGGCAACTGACCCACCGACGCGTGAAACTCAGCCGAACCGCTCGCCGAGCAGCGCGAGCAGCGCGGCGACCGCCGGGCTGGCCTGCGGCCTGCTCACCGCGCTGAACGTCCACTCGACGGCCGGGCGCACCAACGGCACGACGCTCACGCCCGCGTTCGCCTGGTAGGTGAGCCGGGGGAGCGCCGCAACGCCGAGACCGGCCGCGACGAACCGCGGCACGTCGCCGAGGTCGGAGACCTGTACGGTCACCGCCCGGCTGAGCCCGGCCGAGGCCAGCGCGCGCTCGAGCGCGATCCGGTTTCCGAAGCCCTCGGGGGCGTCCACCCACGGGTCGCGCGCGAGGTCCGCCAGCCGCACGGACGCCCGCCCGGCGAGCGGATGCCCCGCCGGCAGCACCGCCACGAACTCGCTCCGCGCCAGCTCGAGCACCGTGAAGTCGCCGAGCTCCTCGGTCGGCAGCCCCATGAAGGCCACGTCGATCCGTCCGCGCCTCACGTCGTCGCCCAGCCCCGTCGATCCGGTGGGGGAGGCGACGAGCTGCAGGTCGACGAGCGGGTTCCGCGCCCGGTACTCGCTGAACAGCCCGGGCAGGTCCGCGAAGTTCAGGGCGCTGAAGATACCGACCCGCAGCCGACCGCGGATGCCGCCGCCCGGCCCGACCGAGCTCCGCACCCGGTCGATCGCCTCGATCGCCGCGCGCGCCTGGGGCAGCAGCGACTCGCCCTCCCCGGTGAGCGACACCCGCCGCGTCGAACGGTCGAACAGCGTCGCCGAGAGCTCGCGCTCCAGGGCGGCTATGCCGGCCGAGACGGTCGACTGCACGGCGAACAGCCGGTCTGCGGCGCGCGTGAAGCTCAGCTCCTCCGCGACCGCGACGAAGTATTCGAGCTGGCGCGTCTCCATCGCCCAATTATCGATGGTCTCGATTGGTCTGTCCATCAATAGTCGTTGGACACGATGCTAGTTCGGGCGCATCATCGAACCATGACCTCGACGACCCTCGCCCGCACCCCCTCCCGACTGACCCACGGCGTCGGCTTCTGGGTGATCGCGGTCGCCTTCCTCACGGTGATGGCCTTCTCCACCGTGCCGACCCCGCTCTACGCGCTGTACCAGGCGCGCGACGGCTTCGCCACGGTGCTCATCACGGTGATCTTCGCCGCCTACGCGGTCGGCGTGATGGCGAGCCTGTATCTCGCCGGGCACGTGAGCGACTGGCTCGGCCGCCGCCGCGTCATCCTCGCCGCCATCGTGGTCGAGCTGCTCGCGGCGGTGCTGTTCCTCGTCTGGCCGGAGGTGCCTGGGCTGCTGGTCGCCCGCTTCATCTCGGGCGTCGGCGTCGGCATGCTCACCGCGACGGCCACCGCGCACCTGGGGGAGCTCCGCTCCATCGCGCGGCCGGGGGAGGGCGGCCGCACCTCCACCACCGTCTCGAGCTTCGTCAACGTGGGCGGCCTCGCGCTCGGGCCGCTGGTCGCGGGCGTCCTTGCGCAGTGGGTGACCACGCCGCTCGTGGTGCCGTACGTGGTGTTCATCGTGCTGCTGGCGCTCGCCGCCATCGCCGTCGCGTTCGTGCCGGAGACCGTCGAGCGTGCCGAGGAGCGCCGCGCCTACCGCCCCCAGCGTGTCTCGCTGCCCGCCGGATCGCGCGGCACCTTCTTCTCCGCGGGCGCCGCCGCGTTCTCCGCCTTCGCCATCTTCGGCATCTTCACGTCGCTCGCGCCGAGCTTCATCGCGGGCACGCTGCACGAGACCTCGCGGTTCGTCGCCGGCGCCGTCACGTTCGCCGTCTTCGGGGCGGCGGCTGTGGCGCAGCTCGTGACGGCGCGCCTCTCGCTCACCGTGCAGCTGCGGCTGGCCGCGACCCTGATGGCCGTCGGGCTCGTCGCCATGGCCTCCGCGGTGCTCGTGGTGAGTCTGCCGCTGTTCGTCGTCGGCGGGGTGGTGGCCGGCGCCGGGGTCGGGGTGCAGTTCCGCTCGTCGGTCGCGGTCGCCGCATCCCTCGCCCTGCCGCCGTCGCGCGGCGAGGTGCTCGCCGCGCTCTTCCTCATCGCGTACGCGGGGCTCGCCGTGCCGGTGCTGCTTGTCGGTGTGGCGCTCGCGTTCTTCCCGCCCGCGTCGGTGCTCGTCGGCTTCTCGCTCGTCGTGCTCGTGCTCGCCGTGTGGTCGAGCCTCGCGATGAGCCTGCGCAAGCCCGCGGCGCGCTAGCCCTCGACGAGCCTGCGCAAGCCCGCGGCGCGCTAGCCCTCGACGAGCTCGCGCATCACGTCGAAGAACGTGTTCCAGCCGGCCTTGGCCTGCTCGTACTGCTCCGCGGTGAGGTGGCCGCCGGACTGGGTGACCGACATCTCCGTGCCGCCGTCGACGGCGGTGAACAGCACCACGATGGCGTCCCTGGCCGGGTCGTCGGGCTGGTCGGTCATGGTCAGCACGAGTCGCTCGGGCGGGTCCACCTCGATGTACTCGCCGCGCCACGACATCTCGTAGCGGTCGGGCCCCGCGAACATGCGCGCCGCCCAGGTGCCGCCGGGGCGCACATCCATGCTCACCGACTCGAGCGGGACCTCGGATGCCGTGCCGCCGAACCAGGCGCTGAAGTGCTCCGGGGTCGTCCAGGCCTCGAACACCGTCTCGCGGGGCGCCGCGAAGGTGCGCACGATGGTGAATCCTGCTGTCTCATTCATTCGTTCGTTCCTTTCATCATGGTGGTGAGATGGTCGGCCAGCGCGTCGAAGCTGGTCGCCCAGAAGCGCTCGTAGTCGTGGATCCAGTCGGTCGCCTGCTTGAGCGGCGCCGCCTCGAGGTGGCTGGGCCGGTACTGCGCCTCGCGGTTGCGCGAGATGAGCCCCGCGCCCTCGAGCACCTTCAGGTGGCGCGAGACGGCGGGCATGCTCATGGCGAAGGGGGCGGCGAGTTCGGAGACCGTCGCGTCGCCCTTGGCCAGCCGGGCCAGGATGGCGCGCCGGGTGGGGTCGGCGAGGGCGGCGAACGTGGCGCTGAGCCGATCCGTGCCTGCCGTGGTCGTCATGTGCTTAACCAATCTGTTTAGTAACCTATGTGTTAAATATAGCCGACCGTTCACGCCTGTCAAGAGGGGTGCGAGACTGGGCCTATGCGCAGCTCCAGGGTCGTGGCGATCGTCTCCGCCGCGGCCGCGCTCGCCCTGCTGCTGAGCGGCTGCTCGGGCGACCCGCACCCTAAGCCCCTCGGCGCCACCGCCCGGATCGCCCTGTACGAGCTGTCGACGAACAAGCAGTGGGACACTTTCGCGCCGAAGTCACCCGCGGCGTTCCGTCCAGACCTCCGCGTGCACACCGTGAGCACGGGGGCCCGTTGGGTGAAAGACATGAGCATGTGCCTCGGAGGGAAGGGCCTCGCGAGCCTGCAGTCCACCGCCGACCGGCCGATCGACCTCGCGGGCGCGAGCGACATCCACGACGTCAACACCCGCATCTCCGAGTTCGTCTGCCAGGCGCAGCATCCCACCGACGCCCAGCTGCGCGCGATGCTGAGCCCCTCCCAGGCGGGCGTGCTCTACGACTACTACGTCGACTCGCTGCAGCCCTGCCTCCTGCTCAACGGAGGGGTCGTTCCACAGCGGCCGCCCTCCCGCATCGCGTTCGTCTCCAGCTACTCGAGCACGAGCTGGAGCCCGTACGACGCGTCGGCGGTGGCGGACACCGTTGTGGACGGCGACGGCAACATCAGCAAGACCGCCCTGGGCGACCGCTGCCCGCGCTTCCCGAGCTGGGTGACCCACGGATGAGGCGGGCGCTCGCGATCGTCGCCGCGCTGGCCGTGGCGGTCGCCCTGGCCGGATGCTCCGGCGACCCCCACCCCGTGCCGCTCACCCGTGCCCAGCGCATCGTGCTCTACGAGAAGGACTCCCAGCGCGGCTGGGACCAGCTCGCGCAGCTGAGCCCCAGCACGCCGCGCCCCGACCTGTCGGTCAGGACGGTGAGCACGGGCGGCCAGTGGGCGCTCGACATGGCGAGCTGCCTGCGGGAGAAGGGCATCACCCAGTTCAGTGTGACGGCAGACGGCTCGATCGACCTCTCGCAGAGCCCCGGCTTCACCAGCGGAATCACCGGGCTGCCGCAGTTCGTCTGCCAGGCGCAGCACCCGAACACGCTCGCCCTCGACTACTACCTCAGCGACTCGCAGCTCGCCGTGCTCTACGACTACTACGTGGGGTTCCTCGAGCCGTGCCTGGTGATGCACTCGGGTGGCAGGGTGGGCCACATCCCGTCGCGGGCCCGGTTCATCGCCACCTACGACACCGACGGCTGGTCGCCCTACTACGACCGCAAGCTGAACCAGGTGCAGGTCGACAGCCAGGGCCGCTACGTGCCGACCGCGCTCGCGAAGGCGTGCCCGCCGCGCCCCAGCTGGCTGCCCGGGTAAGCTCCGACGCGCCAGGGCGCGGGCTTCAGTACGCTCCGACACGCCGTGCTGGTAGACTCGACGAGGCTCGATGGATGACCATCCACGGGCCACGGAGCAGGCTGGCACGAAGCTGGTCAGTAGTGGTGAAGTTCCGAACCCCATTGGCGGGCTCGGCGCCTTTCTACTGTTGACCAGAGCGAGTGCTCCTCTGAGCACCATGCCAAAGCGCCACGGATCATTCCGCGCGCCCCTTTCTGCTTGTCTCCTGCTCCTTGATGCAGTCGCCGCCCACACGGGGAGACGACGTAAAACAAAGGAGAAACCCCCCAATGGAGGGTCCAGAAATCAAATTCGCCGAAGCCGTTCTCGATAACGGCAAGTACGGCACCCGCACCATCCGCTTCGAGACCGGCCGCCTCGCGCAGCAGGCACAGGGCGCAGTCGCCGCCTACCTCGACGAGGAGACGATGCTGCTGAGCGCAACCAGCGCGAGCAAGCACCCCAAGGACAACTTCGACTTCTTCCCCCTCACGGTGGATGTCGAGGAGCGTTCGTACGCCGCCGGCAAGATCCCCGGCTCGTTCTTCCGTCGCGAGGGTCGCCCCTCCACCGAGGCGATCCTGGTCTGCCGCCTGATCGACCGCCCGCTGCGCCCGTCCTTCGTCGAGGGGCTGCGCAACGAGGTCCAGATCGTGATCACCGTGCTGGCCATCGCGCCGGACGAGTTCTACGACGCCCTCGCCATCAACGCGGCGAGCGCCTCCACCCAGATCTCGGGCCTGCCGTTCAGCGGCCCGATCGCGGGTGTGCGCCTGGCGCTCATGCGCGACGGCCAGTGGGTCGCGTTCCCGAAGTACTCGCAGCTCGCCGACGCGGTGTTCGACCTCACGGTCGCCGGCCGCATCGTGCGCGACGCCAACGGCACCGAGGATGTCGCGATCATGATGGTCGAGGCCGAGGCCACCGAGCACGCCTGGGGCCTCATCCAGGGCGGCGCCATCAAGCCGAACGAGGAGGTCGTGGCCCAGGGTCTCGAGGCCGCGAAGCCGTTCCTCTCCCAGCTGGTCAAGGCGCAGGAGCAGATGGCCGCGCAGTCCGCCAAGCCGATCGCCGACTACCCCGTCTTCCTGCCGTACGACGGCCAGGTCTACGACGCGGTCGCCGAGATCAGCTACGACGAGCTCAAGGGCATCTACCAGATCGCCGACAAGACCGAGCGCCAGAACGCCGACGACGCCCTCAAGGATCGCGTCAAGGCGCAGATCTCCGCCAAGGTGGATGCGGGCGAGCTCGACTCCTCCGCGAACACCCAGGTGAGCGCCGCCTACAAGTCGGTCACCAAGAAGATCGTGCGCGGCCGCATCCTCACCGAGGGCGTGCGCATCGACGGTCGTGGCCTGGCGGACATCCGCCCGCTCGACGCCGAGGTGCAGGTCATCCCGCGCGTGCACGGCTCCGCGATCTTCCAGCGCGGCGAGACCCAGATCCTGGGTGTCACCACGCTGAACATGCTCAAGATGGAGCAGCAGATCGACAGCCTGGCGCCGGTCACCAAGAAGCGCTACATGCACCACTACAACTTCCCGCCGTACTCGACCGGTGAGACCGGTCGCGTCGGTTCGCCGAAGCGTCGCGAGATCGGGCACGGCTTCCTCGCCGAGCGCGCCCTCGTGCCGGTGCTGCCGAGCCGCGAGGAGTTCCCGTACGCGATCCGCCAGGTGTCCGAGGCACTCGGCTCCAACGGTTCGACGTCGATGGGTTCCGTCTGCGCCTCGACCCTGTCGCTGCTCAACGCCGGTGTGCCGCTGCGCGCGCCGGTCGCCGGCATCGCCATGGGCCTCGTCTCCGACGTCGTGGACGGAGAGACCCGCTACGCGGCGCTCACCGACATCCTCGGCGCAGAGGACGCCCTCGGCGACATGGATTTCAAGGTCGCAGGCACCTCGGAGTTCGTGACCGCGATCCAGCTGGACACCAAGCTCGACGGCATCCCGTCGTCGGTGCTCGATGGAGCGCTCAAGCAGGCCAAGGAGGCTCGCACCGCGATCCTCGCCGTGCTCAACGCCGCGATCGACGCGCCGGACGAGATGGCACCGACCGCGCCCCGCGTGATCTCGGTCCAGATCCCCGTCGACAAGATCGGCGAGCTGATCGGCCCGAAGGGCAAGACGATCAACTCGATCCAGGACGAGACCGGCGCCGACATCTCCATCGAGGAGG
>JAODAU010000012.1 GCA_025463615.1 Microbacteriaceae bacterium
GAGGTGCCGCCGGCCACGGCATCCAGAACCGGGCAGAGCCTGTACGAGTGGCAGGATGCCGGCTGGCTCGAGCGGCGCGCCGGCCGCGACCCGCACAACTCCCCGATGAGCGTGTACGAGATGCACGTGGGCTCGTGGCGTCCCGGGCTCGGCTACCGCGCCCTCGCCGACGAGCTGATCGGCTACCTGCAGGAGACCGGCTACACCCACGTCGAGTTCATGCCGCTGGCGGAGCACCCCTTCGGCGGATCCTGGGGCTACCAGGTGACCGGGTACTACGCGCCGACCAGCCGCTTCGGCCACCCCGACGACCTCAAGTACCTGATCGACCGGCTGCACCAGGCCGACATTGGCGTGATCATGGACTGGGTGCCGGCGCACTTCCCGAAGGACGAGTGGGCCCTCGCCCGCTTCGACGGGCAGCCCCTGTACGAGCATTCCGACCCGCGCCGCGGCGAGCAGATGGACTGGGGCACCCTGGTCTTCAACTTCGGCGACTCGCAGGTGCGCAACTTCCTCGTCGCCAACGCGCTGTACTGGCTCGAGGAGTTCCACATCGACGGCCTCCGCGTGGACGCAGTCGCGAGCATGCTCTACCTCGACTACTCGCGCGAGGAAGGGCAGTGGGAGCCCAACATCCACGGCGGTCGCGAGAACCTGGAGGCGATCAGCTTCCTGCAGGAGGTCAACGCGACGGCCTACAATCGCAACGCCGGCATCGTGATGATCGACGAGGAGTCGACGGCGTGCTCCGGAGTCACGCGGCCCACGGCATCCGGTGGCCTCGGGTTCGGCATCAAGTGGAACATGGGATGGATGCACGACAGCCTGCACTACATGCAGGAGAACCCGATGTACCGCTCGTACCACCACAACGAGATCACCTTCTCGATGGTCTACGCCTACACGGAGCAATTCCTGCTGCCGATCAGCCACGACGAGGTCGTGCACGGCAAGGGCTCCTTGCTGGCCAAGATGCCGGGCGACCAGTGGCAGAAGCTGGCGAACCTGCGCGCGTACCTCGCGTTCATGTGGGCGCACCCGGGCAAGCAACTGCTGTTCATGGGCCAGGAGTTCGGGCAGCCCTCCGAGTGGAGCGAGCAGCGCGGGCTCGACTGGTGGATCCTGGACCAGCCCGTGCACCGCGGGCTACTCACGCTGGTCGGCCAGCTCAACCGGGTCTACCGTGAGCAGCCGGCGCTGTGGTCGCGCGACAACGACCCGGGCGGCTTCGAGTGGCTGGATGCCGGCGACGCCGAGCACAACGTCGTCTCGTTCCTGCGCTGGGACCACGACGGCAACCCGATCGCGGTGCTCATGAACTTCTCGGGCAACCCCGTCGGGCCGTATCGCGTCGGCCTGCCGTTCGCGGGCACCTGGGACGAGATCCTCAACACGGATGCCGCGGACTTCGGCGGCTCGGGCGTGGGCAACTTCGGCGCGGTGACCGCGAGCGAGCACCCGTGGGCCGGGCGACCGGCCTCGGCGGAGCTGACGCTGCCGCCGCTCGCGGGGCTCTGGCTCAGGTTGCGCCGCTAGCCCGTTAAGCCGATCGAGCTCGTCGAGATCCGACATCCCTCCCGGCGGGGCAACAGCTTCGCGGCGGGCGACGCGCCTCCCGCCTTGGCCGGATAACCCCGCCACGAGGGGGCGTATCCCCCGCCACGACCGAAAATCACTCCGACCGGGCGAGTTCGTTCACTCCGGGACCCTCCCGCAAATGCGAGACACGTGGGCTCGCGGCGGGGATACCGCAGGTCGGCGGGCGGCGCGCCTCCCGCCTCGGCCGGATAACCCCGCCACGAGCGGGCGTATCCCCCGCCACGGAAGCGGTGTTGTTCGAAAAGGCGTCAGTACAGCAGCATCGTCAGGCGACGACGGGCCGCGGTGACCCGCGGGTCGTCGGAGCCGGCGATCTCGAAGTAGTCGAGGATGCGGGTGCGCACGCGCTCGCGGTCGGCGGGGGCAAGCGACGGGAACAGGTCGAGCAGGCGGCCGAACGCGTCATCCAGGTGACCGCCGGAGACGTCGAGGTCGGCCACCGCGAGCTGGGCATCGAGGTCCTGCGGGGCCGCGGCGGCGGCTGCGCGCACCTCGGCGGCATCCGCCGTGGTGAGACGTGAGAGCAGGGAGACCTGCGCGAGGCCGGCGATGGCGAGCTGGTCGCGCGGGTTCT
Organism: Microbacteriaceae bacterium; assembly: GCA_025463615.1. The sequence goes on from JAODAU010000012.1 coordinate 2,177, forward strand.
GCGCGATCGCGGTCTTGTACTCGGCGATGGCGGTGGCGAAGTCGCCGTTCGCGATCGCGTCGTAGGCCTCCTGGTGGTGCGGCGGCAGCGGCTCCTCGACGGGCTCCGCGGGCGCGGCGCCAGCTTCGGCGATCGTGGCGACGCCGGTCACGTTGTTCTGGGCGGCGAGCGTGAACACCTGCTCGAGCACCTGGCGCACCTCGGCGTCCGGCAGGTCGCCCTCGTAGAGCGCCACGGGGCGCCCGGCGATCACGGCGGCCACGGTCGGCGCCGCAGTTGCCCGGAAGGCCTGCTGCAGCTGCGGGTTGGCGTTGACCTCCACCGTGGCGAGCACGAAGCGACCGCCGTACGACAGGATGACGTCCTGCAGGGTCGCCGACGGCGATCCGACATACAGCTCGACGATGACGGGCACCTGGCTGGAGAGGTCGAGCACGCCCGTGAAGTTGGCGTCCGTGCCATCCACGACCAGCGACGGCACGGCGACCGGGCCACCCTGGCCGGCGGCGGGGGCGCCCGGGGCGGGAGCGCCGGCGGGACGCACGAGCGAGGACAGGTCGACGGCGCCGCGCAGGTTCGCCGCCGAGGGGGGAACGTTGGTCACGAAAGCTCCTTAGCTGAGACGAGGCCGGATGCGAATCCGAGCAGGGTCACCTTCATTTTGCTGTCCGCGCGCGGAACATAGAAGAGCAGCTGGTCGCTGTAGACCGCCGTCGTGCCCTTCGTGGTGCTGCTGAGCCCCAGGAGCGTCTTCA
>JAODAU010000086.1 GCA_025463615.1 Microbacteriaceae bacterium
CGCAGGAGGTCATCCCGATCGTCTACAAGAAGAAGACGAGCTCGAAGCTCGAGAGCGCGCTCAACGCGGTCTCGGCGAAGCTGACCACGAAGGACCTCCTCGAGCTCAACAAGGAGGTGTCGGGCGACAGCAAGACCGACCCGGCCGTCGCCGCGAAGAACTGGCTGAAGAAGGCCGGACTCAACTAGTCCGCACCGGACTGCTCTAGTCCGCACCGGATTGGGCGAGGCCTCGGGGACTAGTTTCCCGGGGCCTCGTCCGTTTCGGGGGTCGCGTCATCCGGGTGCTCCATGTGCCGCGCCTCGCTGCGCTCGATCGCGCGCTTGATGAGCAGCGCGACCACCAGGAAGACGACGATGATCGCCACGAAGACGATCCCGGCGAAGTGCAGCTGGGCGGCGAGGCGCCGATACGACCCCGCGGCGAGCCAGCCGACCGACACGTAGGCGGTCGCCCAGAGCGCGCACGCCGGGGCGGTCCAGGCGATGAAGCGCCGGTAGCGCATCGGGCTCATGCCGACGGTCAGTGGGATGAGCGCGTGCAGGATGGGCAGGAAGCGCGACACGAACACGGCGATGCCCCCGCGACGCTCGAGGTAGGTGGATGCCCGGCGCCAGTTCTTCTCGCCCAGCCTGCGGCCCAGCGCGCTGTGCCGGATCCGCGGTCCGAACCACCGCCCCAGCGCGAAGCCGACGCTCTCGCCGGCCAGCGCGCCCCCGATCACGACCGCGAGCATCGCCACATACTGCGGCCAGTCCGTGATCGCGGTGGACGCGACCAGCACCACCGTGTCGCCGGGCACGATGAGACCGATGAGGATCGAGGTCTCGAAGAAGATCCCGAAGAACGCGAAGAGCAGGCGCAGGCCCGGGTCGACGCCGCGCACGGTGTCGAGCAGCCAGGTCAACACCTCGTTCATGGGGCGGACGCCTCGGGCAGCGGGCGGCGCAGTCGCTCCAGGCGAGCGCGCCAGAGGGCGAGCCGGCCGGGCTCTTCCGCGGGCGACGGCCCGTCGATCCACGCGGTGACGATCCGGATGCCGTGCAGCGCGCTGACCGCCCAGATCTCCAGCCCGTCGAGGTCCTCGGGCGCGACCTCCTCGTAGAGCACGTCGATGCCCAGGGCCGTGGCGAGGGCGATGACCGACCGGGCGGTCACGCTGTCCACTCGCGTGAGCTCGGGCGACGGCGCGCACAGGGCGTCGCCGCGCCACCAGAGCAGGCCCGCGTTCGCGGCCTCGACCACCGAGCCGCCGGCGGAGAGGATGACGGGTTCGTCAGCACCGCGGGCCTGCGCCTGCGTGCGGGCGGCCAGCAGCGCCGCGGTGTCGGGACCCTTGACCCCGGGAGACGTGCGCGGGTCGGTCGGGTGCGTCACGAGCCGTACCGAGCGCTTCAGCTCGGGCGCGGTGCGCAGCCGGAACACGAACTGCGTGCCCTCGGCCCGGCGCTGCAGCTCCACGCGCGGGAACCACGAGCCCTCGCGCGGTATCGCGGCGACCGCGGCGTCCCAGAACTCGGCGCCGGAATCGCCGACCACGCCGAGGAATCGGTCGCGGTGTAGGTCGAGCGCGAGCGTGCTGCCGTCGACCACGAGCCACGAGTCGGCGGCGACCACGGCGGTGTCGGTCATGTCGCAGTACTCCAGCGGCTGCAGCGCAGCACCCTGCCAGCGGTGGATCGACGTGACGCTCATAGACTCAGGGTATGCGTCACCGGCTCCTCGAGGCATCCGTCGCGGGATGGATAGATCCGGCGGCGGCCTTCTCCGTACTCCTTGCCGACGAGCCGCGCGCCGTCTGGCTGGACGGCAACGGCGTCGGCACGAGCTACCTCGGCGTGGCCACGCGCCTCGCCACCGCGTCCGTGGTCGACGGGACGGTCACCGTCGACGGGGAGACCCGGGTCGGCAGCATCCTGGGCGTGGTGCGTTCCGCGGCGCTCGTGGGGGAGCCGGGGGGCGTTGGCGGCTTCCATGGTGGGTGGGTCGGTTGGCTGGGGTACGAGCTGCTGGGGCAGACGATGGGGGTGGGGGTGCGGCATCCGTCGACCCGGCCGGACGCCGCCATGCTCTGGGTGGACCGCTTCGTCGCCTTCGACCACGACGCCGGCACCGTGACCCTCTGCGCGCTGGGGGAGTCGTGGGATGCCGGGCACGCCGACTGGCGCGACGCCACGCTCGAGCGGCTCGCGGCGGCCACCGTGCTCGCGGTCGAGGAGCCCGAACCCGCCACCGCGACCTGGGCCACCTCCGACGCCGAGTACCTCGCGCAGATCGCCGAGTGCCAGCGCGCCATCCACGACGGCGAGGCCTACCAGCTCTGCCTCACGACCGAGGCGCGCGTGGACGTGCGACCCGACCCGGCCGCGACCTACCTGCGCCTGCGCGCGGCGAGCCCGAGCCACCACGGCTCGTACTTCCGCGTCGACGATATCGCGCTGCTCGGCGCCTCTCCCGAGCGGTTCCTCACGGTCGGCACCGACGGGGTGATCGAGTCCCGGCCGATCAAGGGCACCAGGCCGCGGGGGGCGGATGCCGCATCCGACGCCGCACTCGCCGCCGAGCTGCTCGCCAGCGACAAGGAGCGCGCCGAGAACCTCATGATCGTCGACCTCGTGCGCAACGACATCGCCAGGGTGAGCGAGGTGGGTTCGGTGAGCGTGCCGAGCCTGCTCGTCGTGGAGAGCTACCCCCAGGTGCACCAGCTGGTCAGCACGGTGCGCGGTCGGCTCGCCGCGGGGCTGGACGGGGTGGATGCCGTGGCCGCCTGCTTCCCCGCGGGCTCCATGACCGGCGCGCCGAAGCACCGCGCCGTGGAGCTGCTCGATGCGCTCGAGCGCCGCCCCCGCGGCCTGTATTCGGGCGCGTTCGGCTATTTCGGGGTCGACGGGCGCATCGACCTGGCGATGGTGATCCGCAGCATCGTGCTCGACCCGCACGGCGCGACGGTCGGCGCGGGCGGCGGCATCACCGCGCTGTCGGTGCCCGACGAGGAGCTCGCCGAGGTGAAGCTGAAGGCCGCGGTGCTGCTCGCCGTGCTGGGCGCCGGGGAACGCTGAAGCAGGTTCGCGCGTTGCACACAGTGCAGGTTCGATAACCTTGATCCGGCCGCGGCAGTCTCCGGCCACACCCCCAGCAACGAATTGAGATTCACTGTGCAACACGACGACCACTCCGACGCCGACCAGGGCCCGCGGTACGACCCTGCGCAGCTGCAGGAGAAGTGGCAGCTCCGCTGGGACGAGCTGCAGCCGTTCCGCTCGAACCTGCCGGGGGACACGCGGCCGCGCAAGTACATCCTCGACATGTTCCCGTACCCCTCGGGCGACCTGCACATGGGCCATGCCGAGGCCTTCGCGCTGGGCGACGTCGTGGCGCGCTACTGGCGCCAGCAGGGCTTCAACGTGCTGCACCCGATCGGCTGGGACTCGTTCGGCCTGCCCGCCGAGAACGCGGCGATCAAGCGCGGGGTCGACCCGCGCGAATGGACCTACGCCAACATCGAGCAGCAGAAGACGTCGATGAAGCGGTACGCGGCATCCTTCGACTGGGACCGCGAGCTGCACACGAGCGACCCCGAGTACTACAAGTGGAACCAGTGGCTGTTCCTCAAGCTCTATGAGAAGGGTCTCGCCTACCGCAAGGAGAGCTGGGTCAACTGGGACCCGGTGGACCAGACCGTGCTCGCGAACGAGCAGGTGCTGCCGGACGGCACATCCGACCGCTCCGGCGCCGTCGTGGTGAAGAAGAAGCTCACCCAGTGGTACTTCAAGATCACCGACTACGCGGATCGGCTGCTCGACGACCTCAACCAGCTCGAGGGCTCGTGGCCGTCGAAGGTGCTGGCCATGCAGCGCAACTGGATCGGGCGATCGGTCGGCGCCGACGTCGACTTCGAGATCGAGGGCAGGGACGAGAAGGTCACCGTCTTCACCACCCGGCCGGACACGCTCTACGGCGTCACCTTCATGGTCGTCGCGCCCGACTCCGACCTGGCGAGCGAGCTGATCGCCGGCGCGCCCGAGCAGTACCACCAGGCGTTCGCCGACTACCTCGTGCAGGTGCAGAAGACCTCCGAGATCGAGCGCCAGGATGCCTCGCGCCCGAAGACCGGCGTGCCGCTCGGCCGCTACGCCATCAACCCGGCCAACGGCGAGGTGCTGCCGATCTGGGCCGCGGACTACGTGCTGGCCGACTACGGCCACGGCGCCGTCATGGCCGTGCCCGCGCACGACCAGCGCGACCTGGACTTTGCCCGCACGTTCGGCCTGCCGATCCGCGTGGTCGTCGACACGAACGCGCCCATCACCGGCGCCATCCCGATCCTGCCCATCAACCCGGAGACGGGCGAGGCCGAGCTGCCCGACGACCTGCCGCCGCTCGACCCGTTTAGCACCGGCAAGGCGCTCACCGGCGAGGGGCGGATGATGAACTCCGGGCCGCTGGACGGCCTGAGCAAGTCCAACGCCATCCGCCGCATCATCGAGCAGCTCGAGGCGGCCGGTACGGGCCGCGCGGCGAAGAACTACCGGCTGCGCGACTGGCTGATCTCGCGCCAGCGCTTCTGGGGCACCCCGATCCCGATCGTGCACACCGAGGACGGCGAGCTCGTTCCCGTGCCCGAGGACAAGCTGCCGGTGACCCTGCCGTCGACCGAAGGCCTCGACATGCAGCCGCGCGGCCAGTCGCCGCTCGGTGCGGCGGACGAGTGGTCCGAGGTGACGCTGCCGGACGGCCGCAAGGGCCGCCGCGACCCCGACACGATGGACACCTTCGTCGACAGCTC
>JAODAU010000062.1 GCA_025463615.1 Microbacteriaceae bacterium
GTTCGACTCGACCGTGCCGCAGCCGCTCTGGATCGCCGGTCTCGCCGCCGCGCTTCTGCTCGTCGGCGGGCTCGCGACCTGGCTCCTGGTCTACCGCCGCACAACTCACGCCTGACGGTCAGCCAACCGCGGCCGGCAGGGCGTACCGTGCGCGCCATGGCGACACGAGCTCTGGTGACCGGCGCGACGGGCTATGTCGGCGGGCGCCTCGCGCCACGCCTGGTCGAGGCGGGGTACGAGGTGCGCGTGCTCGCGCGCGACCCCTCCCGCCTGGAGTCCGTGCCGTGGGCCGGGCAGGTGGAGGCGGTGCGCGGCGACCTCGCCGACCCGGCCTCGCTCGAGGCCGCGTTCGCCGGCGTGGACGTGCTCTACTACCTCGTGCACTCGATGGGCCGAAAGGGCGACTTCGAGCGGCTCGAACGCGAGCAGGCCACGAACGTGGCGCGCGCGGCGAAGGCGGCCGGCATCCGTCGCATCGTGTACCTCGGCGGCCTGCATCCCGACGGTGAGCTCTCTCCGCACCTGCGTTCGCGGGCGGAGGTGGGCCGCATCCTGCTCGACTCCGGCGTGCCGACCGCCGCGCTGCAGGCCGGGGTGGTTATCGGCTCCGGGTCCACGAGCTTCGAGATGATCCGGCACCTCACCGACGTGCTTCCGTACATGCCGGCGCCGCGCTGGGTGCGCAACCGCATCCAGCCGATCGCGATCCGCGACGTGCTCTACTACCTGGTCGCCGCGGCCGAGCTGCCGCCCGAGGTGAACCGCACGTTCGACATCGGCGGGCCTGACGTGCTGCGCTACGGGCAGATGATGAACGGCTACGCGGTGGAGGCCGGGCTGCCGCAGCGCCCGATCGCGGCACTGCCGGTGCTCACGCCGTGGCTCGCCTCGCAGTGGGTGAACCTCGTGACACCGATCCCGCGCGACATCGCCGTGCCGATCATCGCCTCGCTGCAGTATGACTGCGTGGCGCACGAGCACGACATCGCGGAGTACATCCCCGACCCGCCCGGCGGCCTCACCGGCTACCGCAGGGCCGTGCGGCTCGCGCTCGAGAAGGTGCGCGCCGGGCAGGTGGAGACCAGCTGGCAGGATGCCGCGGTGCGCGGCGCCCCCAGCGACCCGCTGCCCAGCGACCCCGACTGGGCCGGGCACACCGTCTACACGGACGTGCGGGAACGCACGACCGCCGCCCCCGCATCCGCCGTCTGGACCGTGATCGAGGGCATCGGCGGGGCGAACGGCTGGTACTCGTTCCCGCTGGCCTGGGCGCTGCGCGGCTGGGCCGACAAGCTCATCGGCGGCGTGGGGCTCACCCGCGGCCGCCGCAACGCGACGCACCTCGAGGCCGGCGACGCCCTCGACTGGTGGCGGGTCGAGGAGCTGAAGCGCGGCAGCTTCCTGCGCCTGCGGGCCGAGTTCAAGGCGCCCGGGCCGGCTTGGCTGGAACTCGGCGTCACACCGGACGGCAGCGGATCGGTGTACCGGCAGCGTGCGGTGTTCTTCCCGAAGGGGCTGGCGGGCAGGCTGTACTGGTACAGCATCCTGCCGTTCCACGGGGCGATCTTCAACGGCATGGCCAACCGCATCACCGCGTCGGCGCAGGCGCCCTCGTCGGCCGGGGAAACGGGGGCGGCACCGTGAAGCGGTTGGCGTTTCCCCGCATCCCGGGGGATCATGGGAGGGCGACCCGCGTGGTCGTCACCCCCGGAGGGTCACACAATGACTGACAACACCGTACTTTTCCTCGGCGACAGCATCACCGCCGGAGGCGACTGGTCCGCCTGGTTCCCGGACGTGAACGCGCTCAACTTCGGCATCGGCGGCAACACCACCGACGACGTGCTGGCCCGGCTCGACACCGTGGTCGCGGCCGACCCCGACGAGATCATCATGCTGATCGGCACCAACGACTTCGGCACCCGCCAGAACGTCGAGCACCTGGTGCGCAACGTGCAGACGATCCTGGTCGACCTGCGCAAGGAGCTTCCCGGCTCGCGGATGCTGGTGCAGTCGGTCATGCCGCGCGGCCGCGAGTTCGCCGATCGCATCCAGGAGGCGAACATCCACCTCCGCCAGTTCTCGTCGACCGTGCACGCGCAGTACCTCGACCTGTGGCCGGCCCTCGCGCTCGAGGACGGCGAGATCAACCCGCTCTACTCGGACGACCGCCTGCACCTCACGCCCGCCGGCTACGAGGCCTGGCTCGGCGAGCTGCGGCCCGCGCTGGAGCGGCTGCGCGACGAGCCGCCGATGAGCCGGCCGATCAACATCATCCACGTGGACGACTACGCCCGGCCGGAGCGCTAGAGCTTCTTCACCAGGCGGGTGTAGAACTCGACGCCGCTGAGGAAGGTCGAGACGTGCATCCGCTCGTTCATTGCGTGCAGGGTGCCGCGCTCGTCCTTCGACATCTCGAACGGGCTGAACCGGTAGATGTGGTCGCTGATCGTCGCGTAGTGCCGTGAGTCGCTCGCGGCGAGCATCACGTACGGGGTGACGATCGTGCCCGGGTACGTCTCGGCGATCGTGCCGGAGACGAGCTCCCAGGCGTGCCCGGTCGTCGGCGAGACGGGCGACGGCTCGCTCGGCTGGATCACCCGGATGGCGACGAGCGAGTCGTTGATGCTGGTGCGCACGTGGTCGACGGCCTCCGCCACGCTCGATCCGACGGCGACGCGGATGTTGACGGTCGCCACCGCCCGCTCGGCCAGCGCGTTCGCCGCCTGGCTGCCCTGCAGCATCGTCACAGCCTGGGTCGTGCGCACGATGGCCGCCGTCTCGTCGCTGAGCCGCCCGAACAGCCTCAGGATGAGCGGCTTCGTGAGCCACAGGTTGGTGAACACCCAGCGCAGCGGACCGTTCGCGTGCGACCCCAGCGTGCGGATCATCTCGAGGTTCGTCGGCGTGAACCCCGAGCGGAACGGCTTGCGATTGAGCCGCACGATGGCCCGCGCGAGCCGCGCCGTCGCCGACAGCGCCGGGGGAGTGGACGCGTGCCCGCCGCCCTGCTCCACGGTGAGCGTGAGCGTGAGGATGCCCTTCTCGCTCACCCCCACGACGGCGATCGGCCCGGTGACGCCCGGGAAGATGTCCTCGACGACCGCGCCGCCCTCGTCCAGCACGAAGGCGGGGCGGATGCCGCGCTCCCGCAGCAGCTCGACCGCCGCGGCCGCGCCGCTCCCCGCGGTCTCCTCGTCGTGCCCGAAGCTCAGGTACACGTCGTGCTCGGGGGTGAAGCCGCTCTCGATCGCCGCCTCGACGCCCTCGAGCACGCAGGTCAGCGCGCCCTTGTCGTCGAGGGTGCCGCGCCCCCAGACCAGCTGGTCGGCGCCCTCGCCGACGAGCTCGGCCGCGAACGGCGGGTGGGTCCAGCCCTCGTCGGTGGCGGAGACGACGTCGTAGTGCGCCATGAGCACGCTCGGGTCGCCCGGCGTGCGCCCCTCCCAGCGGTAGAGCAGCGAGTGCCCCTCGACGATCTCGCGGTCCAGCGTCTCGTGCGTGAGCGGGTAGAGGCGCGGCAGCCGGTCGAGGAACTCGTCGAAGTGCCGCCACTCGGTCTCCGCCGGGTCGAGTCGCGAGATGGTGGGGATGCGCACGAGCTCGCGCAGCCGATCGAGGGGGGTGGACATGCACCAATCCTCCCGCACGGTCGGGGAGAATGGGGGCATGAGCTCATACCCCACCCCGCAGTTCCGTCGCACGGCGCTCGCCCCCGGACTGCTCGGTGCGATCGTGCTGCTCGCCGGGCTGGCGCTGCTCGACAACAAGGGCGGGTACCTGTTCATCCGGTTCGGGGTCGCGATCCTCGCGCTCATCGTGATCGTGTTCGCCTGGCAGGCGAAGCAGTGGTGGTGGATCGTGCCGTTCCTCGCGATCGCGGTCGCGTGGAATCCGATCTTCCCCACGAACTTCCACGGACAGGTGTGGGTTGCGGCGCAGTTCGTCGCAGCGCTCGTGTTCGTGGTGGCGGGCATCCTGATCAAGATCCGCAACCCGGACGACCGCAACCGGCGGCGCTGACATGACCCCGCAGGGCCCGTTTGGTTGCGATAACATCAGTGAGTGATTCCCACTCCCGGACCGACCGTGACGTATGTAGTTGCGGCCGCGCCGTGGGACAGCACCTTCGCCGCGGCCGTAGTCGCGGGGGTAATCGGGCTGTTGACCCTGGCGGGTACGTTCGTGCAGCTCATCGTCACGCGGAGTCGGCTCAGCCGGTTCGAGCGCACTCTGCTTGCGGACCAGAAAGAGGTCGCGGTGCGCCAGCAGCACAGGCTTGAGCTGAATGATGGGATCGGGTACGTGCTGGGCAAAGGCATGAGATCCCGAGAGATCGGGTTTACGATGCTGGGAGACTTGATGGGCGCGAGCTGGGCCACCGATGACGACCGCCTGAAGGTCGCGGC
>JAODAU010000070.1 GCA_025463615.1 Microbacteriaceae bacterium
GCTCGCCATCCTGCAGACCATCCAGCACTCGGTCACCACGCGCGGCTATCCGCCGAGCATGCGCGAGATCGGCGACTCGGTCGGCCTCGCCTCGCTCTCCAGCGTGACGCACCAGCTCAACCAGCTCGAGCTGAGCGGCTACCTGCGCCGTGACGCCAACCGGCCGCGCGCGCTCGAGGTGCTCATCGAGCTCGACCACGACGACGCCTCGATCGCCGCCGACAACCCCACCCCGATCGGCGACGCGGCGATGGTGCCGCTCGTCGGCCGCATCGCCGCCGGTATCCCGATCACCGCCGAGCAGCAGGTGGACGAGGTCTTCCCGCTCCCCCGCCAGCTGGTGGGCAAGGGCGACCTCTTCATGCTCAAGGTCGTCGGGGAGTCGATGATCGACGCCGCGATCTGCGACGGCGACTGGATCGTCGTGCGCCAGCAGAACGACGCCGAGAACGGCGACATCGTCGCGGCCATGCTCGACGACGAGGCGACCGTCAAGGTCTTCCAGCGCCGCGACGGCCACACCTGGCTACTCCCGCGCAACAGCGCGTTCGCGCCGATCGTGGGCGACTACGCCCAGGTGCTCGGCAAGGTCGTGGCGGTGCTGCGCTCCGTCTGACCGCGCCCGCGACGCGGGAACAGGTACCAGGCGAGGCACGCGATGAGGGCGAGAAGGCCCGCCGCGGCGATCGAATAGACCGCGGTGTCGTAGACGAGGCCGCGATTGAACGCCTCGACGCCGCGGAACTGCCCGCGCAGCCACACGACCGCGCCGACGGCGATGAGGGTGCCTGCGATGACGAGCCAGACCACGAGTCGCACGATCCGGCCAGTCCGCAGGTAGGCGACCGACTCGGCGCCGGTGCTGCGCACCCAGCGCGCCGCCCAGATGGCGAGCACGACCAGGCCGAACACGCTGCTCGCGTACTGGAGCCAGCGCGATGCCGCGAACGGGCCGAGCTGCGCGCGAAGCGCAGCGACGTGGAGCACGACCCAGCCATCCGGGTGGGTGAACGAGTCCCAGGCGAGGTGCGTCGCGATCCCGACGGCCAGGGCGGCGAGGAGCAGCAGCGCGGTCACCCACAGCGGGCGCGCGGAGCGACGGACGCGGAAGCGGTCATGCAGCCAGCCCGGCGCGAAGTCGAGCAGCGGCGCACGGAGCAGGAACACCCAGATCAGGTAGCACGCGATGCCCATCGGCAGGTCAGCGACGAGCGCCCCGACGAGCGAGTGCGTGAACTCCCGCGAGAGCCCGATCGGCACGAAGTACGGCAGGTCGGGCACCATGCTGCCGATCGCCAGCCCCGCGGGCAGGAGCGGCGTGCGGGCGAACGGCAGGATCGCCGCGACGTGGCTCGGGGTGAACGGCATCCGCCCACCCTACCGAGCCACGTCGCGGCTCCCGGGGATCAGTGCGCGTGCGCCTCGCGCACGGCACGCGTCGCCGCGAGCACGTTGGTGAGCGACTCGACGGTCTCGTCGTAGCCGCGCGTCTTGAGCCCGCAGTCCGGGTTGACCCAGACCTGGCGCTCCGGGATCGAGCCCAGCGCGATGCCGATCAGGTCGGTGACCTCGTCGACGGAGGGCACGCGCGGGGAGTGGATGTCGTAGACGCCCGGCCCGATCCCGCGGGCGAAGCCGCTGCGCTCGATGTCGGGCACGACCTCCATCTTGGAGCGCGCCGCCTCGATCGACGTGACGTCGGCATCCAGGCGGTCGATCGCGTCGATGACCACGCCGAACTCCGAGTAGCAGAGGTGGGTGTGGATCTGCGTGCGGTCCTCGACGCCGGCGGTGGCGAGTCGGAACGAGCCGACCGACCAGTCGAGGTAGTCGGGCTGGTCCGCCTTCTTGAGCGGCAGCAGCTCGCGCAGCGCGGGCTCGTCGACCTGGATGATGCCGATGCCGGCGGCCTCGAGGTCCTCGATCTCGTCGCGCAGCGCGAGGGCAACCTGGTTGGCGGTGTCGCGCAGCGGCTGGTCGTCGCGCACGAATGACCAGGCCAGGATCGTCACCGGGCCGGTGAGCATGCCCTTCACCGGCTTCGGCGTGAGGCTCTGCGTGTAGGTCGACCACTCGACGGTGATCGGGGACGGGCGCGACACGTCGCCCCAGAGGATCGACGGGCGCGTACAGCGGCTGCCGTAGGACTGCACCCAGCCGTTCTGCGTCACGGCGAAGCCGTCGAGGTTCTCGGCGAAGTACTGCACCATGTCGTTGCGCTCGGGCTCACCGTGCACGATCACGTCGAGGCCGATGGTCTCCTGCAGCTCGACGACGCGGCGGATCTCGGCGCGCATCGCCTCGGTGTAGTCGCGCTCGGTGATCCGGCCGGCGGCGAACGCTGCGCGCGACTTGCGGATGTCGCCCGTCTGCGGGAACGAGCCGATCGTCGTCGTGGGCAGGAACGGCAGGTCGAGCGCCGCCTCCTGCGCCGCGAGGCGGTCGGCGTAGTCGCCGCGCGAGAAGTCCGCGTCCGTCAGCGCGGCGGCGCGGGCGCGAACGGCGCCGTCGCGCACGCCGACGGCGTGGTGGCGATCCTCGAGGGCGGCGGATGCGGCATCCAGCTCGGCGCGGATCGCACCGTCGCCCTCGGCCAGGCCCTTCGCGAGGGTGGCGACCTGCCCGACCTTCTGGTCGGCGAAGGCCAGCCAGCTCTTCAGCTGGTCGGCGAGCAGGGGCTCGTCGGCCACGTCGTGCGGCACGTGGAAGAGCGACGTCGAGCTGCTGACGGCCACGTTCGGGGAGAGCTCGCGCAGCGCCTCGGCCTTCGCGAAGGCGCCGGCCAGGTCGCCCCGCCAGATGTTGTGGCCGTCGACGACTCCACCGACGAGGGTCTTCTCCGTGTGGAAGCCGACGGGCAGCGAGCCGCGCACCAGGTCGAGCCCGATGGCCTCGATCGGCGTCGAGTCGAGCACCGGGAGGGCGTCGTCGAGGCTGGCGTACGGCGCCGCGACGAAGATCTGCGGGCGGATCGGGGACGCGGTGAGGAGGTCGTAGGCGTGCTTCGTCGCCTCGAGCACCCGCTCGCGCGGCACGTCGATGCTCTCGCTCACGAGGCCCGGCTCGTCGAGCTGCACCCAGTCGGCGCCGACCGCCGCCAGGGCGGCGAGCAGCTCGGCGTAGACCGGCAGCATGTCGTCGAGGCGGCTGAGCGGCTCGAAGCCCTCCGGCGCATCCTCGCTCGGCTTGCTCAGCAGCAGGAAGGTGATCGGGCCGACGATGACGGGACGCGTGCGGAAGCCCGTCGCGGTCGCCTCGGCGACCTCGCGCACCAGACGGTCGGATGCGAGGTGGAAGTCGGTCTCCGGGCCGATCTCCGGCACGAGGTAGTGGTAGTTGGAGTCGAACCACTTCGTCATCTCGGCCGGGGTGTTCTGGCCCTCGCCGCGGGCGATGGTGAAGTATCCGGCCAGGTCGATCGTGCCGTCCTCGGCGACGAGCGACGCGAACCGGGTCGGCACGGCGCCGACGGTGACCGCGGCGTCGAGCACCTGGTCGTAGAAGGAGAACGCCTCGGGGATCGAGGAGTCGTGGCGCCCGAGGCCCAGCTCGACGAGCCGTTCGCGGGTGACGCGACGGAGTTCGGCCGCGGTCGCCTCGAGCTCCGCGGCGCTGATCGTGCCCGCCCAGAACGCCTCGACGGTCTTCTTCAGCTCGCGGCGGCGCCCGATGCGCGGGTAGCCGAGGATGGTTCCGGTGGGAAATGCGGTGGCCTGGGGCACGTGATGTCCTTTGATCTGCAGCCATGGTGGCCGTCGGTCGCGGGCGGGTGCCGGGCTCGGCTTTCGCTCTGTCTTTCGCTTCCGAGTGTACGCAGCATCGGGCGGCTCGCCCGCAGTATTACGCCACGCGACCGGCCGTGCCCCGTCGTATGGCGGTTAGGCTGATTTGGTGCCCTTTTCCGTGAACTCCACCTCCATCGCCGACCTGTCCGGCGTGCCACGACCCGCCAGGTCGGAGGCCCTTCTCGCCGCGCTCACGGAGCGCGTGGTGATCGCGGACGGCGCCATGGGCACGATGCTCCAGGACGCCAACCCGACGATGGACGACTTCCAGCAGCACGAGGGCTGCAACGAGATCCTCAACGTGTCCCGCCCGGACCTCGTCGGTTCCATCCACTCGGCCTACCTGGACACCGGCATCGACGCGATCGAGACGAACACGTTCGGCGCCAACTGGTCCAACCTCTCCGACTACGGTATCGAGGATCGGATCGAGGAGCTCGCCAGGGCGGGAGCCGCGATCGCCCGCGCCGCCGCCGAGGACTACGAGCGCCGCGACGGCCGGATGCGGTGGGTGCTGGGCTCGATGGGCCCGGGCACGAAGCTCCCGAGCCTCGGCCACACCACGTATGCGAACCTCAAGGCAACCTTCGCCGAGCAGGCGAAGGGACTCATCCTCGGAGGGGCCGACGCCCTGCTGATCGAGACCTCGCAGGACCTGCTGCAGGCCAAGTCGGCGGTGAACGGGTGCAAGCAGGCGATCGTGGAGACGGGCATCCGTCTGCCGATCTTCGTCGAGGTGACGGTGGAGACCACGGGCACCATGCTCATGGGCAGCGAGATCGCCGCGGCGCTGACCACCCTCGAGCCGCTCGGCATCGACATGATCGGCCTGAACTGCGCGACCGGCCCGGCCGAGATGAGCGAGCACCTGCGCCACCTGTCGAAGTTCGCCCACATCCCGGTGATGTGCATGCCGAACGCGGGGCTGCCGGTGCTCGGCGCGCACGGGGCGAGCTATCCGCTCACCCCCGACGAGCTCGCGACGGCGCACGAGCAGTTCGTCAAGGAATTCGGGCTCGGGCTGGTGGGCGGATGCTGCGGCACCACCCCCGCGCACCTGAAGGCGGTCGTGGACCGCGTGGGCGGGGCGCGCGCGCTGACGCGGGTGGTCGAGGAGGACCGCGGCGTCGCGAGCCTCTACCAGCACGTGCCGTTCACCCAGGACTCGTCGTACCTTGCCATCGGCGAGCGCACCAACGCCAACGGCTCACTCGCGTTCCGAGAGGCCATGCTCGACGGGCGCTGGGACGACTGCGTCGACATCGCCCGCAACCAGGTGCGCGAGGGAGCGAACCTGCTCGATGTGTGCATCGACTACGTCGGGCGCGACGGCGTCGCCGACATGCGCGAAGCGGTCTCCCGTTTGGCGAGCGCCTCGACGCTGCCGTTGGTGGTCGACTCCACCGAGCCGGCGGTGCTGCAGGCGGGCATGGAGCTCATCGGGGGCAGGCCGGTGGTCAACTCGGTGAACTTCGAGGACGGCGAGGGCGAGACCTCCCGCTTCGGCCGCATCATGCCGCTGGTGAAGGAGCACGGCGCCGCCGTCATCGCCCTCACCATCGACGAGGAGGGGCAGGCGCGCACCGCCGAGCACAAGGTGCGCATCGCGTCACGCCTCGTCGACACACTGGTGAACGACTGGGGGATGCGCGTCGACGACATCATCGTGGACGCGCTCACATTCCCGATCGCGACCGGCCAGGAGGAGACCAGGCGGGATGCCATCGAGACCATCGAGGCGATCCGGCTGATCACCACGAAGTACCCCGGCATCCACACCACGCTCGGCGTGTCGAACGTCTCGTTCGGCCTCAACCCCGCCGCGCGTTCGGTGCTCAACTCGGTATTCCTGCACGAGGCGGTCGCCGCCGGCCTCGACTCGGCGATCGTCAATGCCGCGAAGATCGTGCCGCTCGCCTCGGTGCCGGAGGACCGCCGCAAAGTGGCGATGGACCTCGTCTGGGACCTGCGCGAGTACGACGCGGACGGCAACCTCACCTACGACCCGCTCTCGGCCATGCTGGACCTCTTCGCCGGCGTCGACTCCGCTGCGCTCAAGGACGCCCGCGCGGCAGAGCTCGCCGCCCTCCCGGTGGGCGAGCGACTGGAGCGACGGATCATCGACGGCGAGGCCAAGGGGCTCGAGGCGGACCTCGACCTGGCTCGCGCCGGTGGGATGAGCGCCCTGGACATCGTCAACCAGCACCTGCTCGCCGGCATGCAGGTCGTGGGCGACCGCTTCGGGAGCGGCGAGATGCAGCTGCCGTTCGTGCTCCAGTCGGCCGAGGTGATGAAGACCGCCGTCGCCCTGCTCGAACCGCACATGGAGAAGTCGGATGCCGCGGGAAAGGGCACGATGGTGATCGGCACCGTTCGCGGCGACGTGCACGACATCGGCAAGAACCTGGTCGACATCATCCTTACCAACAACGGCTACGACGTGATCAACATCGGCATCAAGCAGCCGATCAGCGAGTTCATCCGGGCGGCGGAGGAGCACAACGCCGACGTCATCGGCATGAGCGGTCTCCTGGTGAAGTCGACCGTGGTCATGAAGGAGAACCTGCTCGAACTGAACGCGCAGGGGCTGGGTACCAGGTGGCCGATCCTGCTGGGCGGCGCCGCGCTCACTCGGACCTACGTCGAGGACGACCTCGCCTCGATCTTCGAGGGCGAGGTGCGCTACGCCCGCGATGCGTTCGAGGGTCTCGCGCTCATGGAGCCGCTGGTCGCCATCTCGCGCGGGGCCGAGCGCGACTCGGTCGGGCTGCCGCCGCTCAAGAAGCGCATCCACGCCAGGACGACCCTCGAGGTCACGGAGCCGGAGGACATGCCGGCCCGGTCGGACATCGCCGCGGACAACCCGGTGCCCGCGCCACCGTTCTGGGGAACCCGCATCGTCAAGGGGATCGCCCTCGCCGACTACGCGGCGTTCCTCGACGAGCGCGCCACCTTCATGGGCCAGTGGGGCCTGAAGCCCGGGCGGGGGGACGACGGCGCGAGCTACGAGGAGCTGGTCGCGACCGAGGGCCGCCCGCGCCTGCGCTACTGGCTGGACCGCATCCTCGCGGAGGGCATGCTCGACGCCTCGGTCGCGTACGGCTACTTCCCGGCCTACGCCGACGGCGACGACATGGTCGTGCTGCACCACGGCGACGATCCGGGCGGCGTGCTCGGGGTGCCCGGGCTGCTCGCGCCCGACGGTGGCTCCGGCGGCCCCGTCGGCACCGAGCGACTGCGCTTCCACTTCCCGCGGCAGCGTCGCGACCATCACTTCTGCCTCGCCGACTACCTGCGCAGCAAGGAGTCGGGCCAGGTGGATGTCGTGCCGCTCCAGCTGGTCACCGCCGGGGCCGCGGTCGACGCCTTCACCGCCCGGATGTTCGCCGAGAACCGCTATCGCGACTACCTGGAGCTCAACGGCCTCACCATGCAGCTCACGGAGGCCCTCGCCGAGTACTGGCACTCGCGCATCCGGGCGGAACTCGGCTTCGCCTTCGAGGACCCGTCCAACATCGAGGGCATGTTCAAGCTCGACTACCGCGGCGCGCGGTTCTCGCTCGGCTACCCGGCGTGCCCGAACATGGAGGACCGCCGCAAGGTCGTGGAGCTGCTGAAGCCGGAGCGCATGGGGGTCGAGCTCTCGGAGGAACTGCAGCTGCATCCCGAGCAGTCCACCGACGCCTTCGTGTTCCACCACCCGGCGGCGCGCTACTTCTCCGTCTGACCGGTCCTGCGGGCGCGACCCACCTTCGCCCTGCGGAACGCCGCGAGAGCCGCGGGACCGATGAGCAGGATGCCGACGGTCGTGGTGATCGCCCGCACCGTGTCCCAGGTGAGGGTCGACGTCACGAGCGAATACAGCCAGAACGAGGCCAGGTTCTGCCCGAGCGGGGCGCCCGCGACGTAGGAGATGCCCGTGCCGGCACCCACCGCGAACGGCCAGAACCAGAAATTCATGACCAGACCGAAGGCGTACGAGGCGACGATCCCGTAGGCGGCCAGCATCACCGTCTCCCAGCGGCGCGACGCGGCGCCCGGCCGAGGGAGCAGCCCTGCGCCGGCTCCCACCCAGCCGCACGCGAACAGCTGGAACGGCGTCCAGGGACCGATGCCGCCCCAGAGCACGGACGAGAGTGCGATGGTCAGCATGCCGAGCAGGAAGCCGAACCGCGCGCCGAACGCCCGCCCGGCGAGGATCAGCACGATGAACACCGGCTCGATCCCGCCGACCCCGGTGCCGGCGATCCGGATGGCGGCGCCCACTGCGGCGAGCACCCCGAGCAGGGCGACGGTGGTCGCTGAGTACATCGAGCGGTCGAGGCTGAGCGCGACGGCGACCAGCAGGGCGGGCACGACGGCGAGCGCGACCACGGGGACCGCCGCCTGCGCATCGCTCGGCAGCGCGGCCGCCGCCAGCGGCCAGGCGAACCCCGCGAGCCCGAGGATGCTCGCGATCACCAGCGACACCCGCGACCAGCGATCGTTCGGGTGGGGTGGTCGAACCACCGCTGCCTCGCGCACCGCGGTCACCGCGCGACCTCCGCGTGCGCCCCGACCCGGCCGCGCGCGATGCGAAGCGTGCGCGTCGAGTAGCGCGACGCGAAATCGCGATCGTGCGTGGCGATGACGACCGCGACGCCGTGCCGGGCCGTCGCCGTGAGCGCCTCGCCGACGAGACGGCGGGCGTCGGCATCCAGCCCCCTGCTCGGTTCGTCGACGAGCAGCACGGCGGGCCGGGCCGACAGTTGGATCGCGAGCACCAGGCACAGCCGCTCCCCCGCGGACAGGTCGCGCGGATGCCGCTGGAGGAGCAGGCGATCATCGCTCGCCCGGCCGCGTCCCAACAGCGAGAAGAAGAGGTCGGCCGTTCCCGCCGCGCCGTTGACCCTGTCTGCCCTGCGGCACTCAGCGAGCACCGTCGTGGTGAACAGCAGGTCGTCGAGCGCCTCGGGCACGAGCGCGACCGCCCTGCGCCGCTCGCGCCGACCCAGCGCGAAGACATCCGAGCCGCGCACGGTGACCGTTGCCGCGCGCGACGGGCGCGCCAGCTCGAGCAGCAGGCTGCTCTTGCCTGCGCCGTTCGGTCCGGCAAGCGCGACGACTTCGCCCCCGCTGAGGGTGAACGTCGCGTCATCGACCGCGCGGATGTCGCCGTGGCTCACCGAGAGGCCCCGGACCTCCGCGATCGGCTCGCCGCGACGGGCTTCCGAACCGACCGGTGACGGCTCCTCGTCCGGCCCGGCGTGCGGGCGCGTGCGCGCGGAGCCGTCCCGCAGCTCGAGTCGCGCGTCGCAGGCGTCGCGCCAGCCATCCAGGGCGTGCTCGGCCACGACCACGCAGACACCCTCCGTGTGGGCGAGCCCGTCGAGCACCGTGACGATTCGCTCGCGCGCGGCGGAATCCAGGTCGGCGAGGGGCTCGTCGACCAGCAGCAGCCGCGGGCTCCCGACTACGGCGGCGGCGATCGCGACGAGGCAGGCCTCCCCCGCCGACAGCGCACCGACCTGCCGGTCCAGCAGCGGGGTCACACCGATCCGATCGGCCACCTCGATCACCCGCCGGCGAATCTCAGCGGCGGGAACGGCGCGCATGGCGAGGGCGAACCCGAGCTCCTCCGTCACCGTAGCCGCCACGAACGAGAGTCGCACGGACTGCGGCACGACGCCGACGAACCCGGCCGTCTCCCGCGGTGGCACGGAGAGTCGGTCGATCCCTCCCACCTCGAGCTGGCCGAGCTGCTCACCGTCCGAGACATGCTGGAACACCCCGCTCAGTGAGTGGAGGAGGGTCGACTTGCCCGAGCCGGTCGATCCCGTGATGAGCGTCAGGCTGCTCGCCCGAAAAGCCATGTCGAGGTCGCGGAGGATCCACCTGCCGTCGAACCCGAGCGAGACACCTCTCAGCTCGGCCGGGGTCGCGCTCGCCGGCTCGCGCATCCGTGTCGCGGCGAAACCGCGCAGCTCCATGGACGCCCCGAGCGCGATCGCCCTCTCGACGGTGCGCTCGAGCACGGGCACCACCAGCGACGCGGCGGAGCATTCGCCTCGCAGCGCACGCGCGAGCCGAACGGCCCTCACCGATTCGAGCAATGCCGGGAACGTCGCCCACGCCACGACCAGCGAGCGGGAAACCGTGCGCACCGGCCCGCGAACGGCTCCCCGCGCGAGCAGCGCCCGGATGTCGACGACGGCAGTGAGCACGCCGAACGCGAGCACGACAGCCGCGAACGGCAGCGCGCTCACGGCGGCCGAGGCGATGCCACCAGTGGTGACAGCGCCGAGGAGCGTCACATCCTCGAACGGTCCCGACAGCGGGATCTGAGGCAGGTCGAGGAGGACGATGCCGCCGTCGTCGGCGCCGCCGAACACGATGCGATAGGCGACCCGGAGCACGACGAAACCGGCGGCGAGCAACGCCGCGGATCGAAGGGGTCCGAGCCGACTTCGCACCGTCAGCCCTGCGGAGGAGTCGAATCGGTTCCCGCGGTGTAGACGAGCCCGACCGACTGGCCCTTGGTCAGCTGGAGGGAGTCGACGCCCTTCGTCGCGTAAGCCCACTTCGCGCCGGCCTTCGGCTTCACCCAGAGCGCCCAGTACGCGACAGAGTTGAGGGTATGGCAGGACTCCACGAACGGAGCCTGGCCCGGGATCGTGACGGTCTCGGACGGCGACGGCTCGTCGTTCACCCGGCAGACCACCTTGTTTCCGTAGTCGTCCGTGCCCATCGTCGCGATTCCCGCCGAGGCGAGCACGTCCGATGCGGCACCGGCGTCCGCGCACTTCGTGATTGCGGGCTTGTCGAGCACACCGAAGTCGACGACCACCTTCACGTCGCACGATGCGGTCGTGCTGGCCGTCGGGGTCGGCGCGGCGGAGCCGGCCGCACAGCCCGCCAGGGCGAGCACGGAGATGAGCAGCGCCGGCACGGCGAGGAGGGTGGGACGTCGCATCTGGTTCCTATCGGGGAGCGGGCGGTGGGTGACGATCATGCGGGTCGTGCGGATGCTTCGAGAAGACCGGCGCCGCGCAGCACGGCCAGCGGGGCCGCGGAGCGGTTGAACGTGTAGAGGTGGATGCCGTCCGCACCCCCGGCGAGCAGCTCACGAGCCAGCGTGGTGCACGCCTCGGTGCCTATCTTGGCCGCCGACTCGGCATCCGGCGCCGCCTCGAGTGCGCGAAGCAGGCGCGCCGGCGCGGCCTCGCCCGTCAGTTCGAGGGTGCGTCGCGCGCTCGCGGCGCTGAGCACCGGCATGATCCCCGGTCGGATCCGCATGGTGACGCCCGCCGCGCGCGCGTCGTCGACGAAGCCGAGGAACTCGTCGGGCTCGTAGAAGAGCTGGGTCAGAGCGAGGCTGGCCCCCGCGGCCTGCTTCGCCAGAAGGGTGTCGATGTCCTGCCGCCGCGACTGCGACTTCGGGTGGCCGTTCGGAAATGCCGCGACCGCGATGGTGACCTTCGAGCCGCTCCGGAGTCGTTTGGCGGAGGGGAAGCCCGGCATCTGCTCGAGGTTGAACGGACTGCGCTCGGCCTGCATCCTGTGGATCAGTTGCACCAGTTCAGCCGCGCTCGAGAACTCGCCGAGCACCACGTCGTCCTCGGTCTGGCCGGGCGGTGGGTCGCCGCGCAGCGCGAGGAAGCTGGTGACCCCGGCGTCGAGGAACTCGCCGATCACCGTGCGTGCGCCCTCGAAGGTCGAATCGACGCAGGTCAGGTGAGCCATGGCCGGCACCCGATGCTCGCGGATGAGCTTGCCGAGAACGGCGAGCGACGCGGCGCGATCATGGCCGGTCGGCCGGTAGGTCACGGAGATGAACTCCGGTCCCGCCGCCACCAGCCGATCGATCGCCTCGAACAGGGTCGACTCGGCTGCGGGGCTGCGCGGCGGGTACAGCTCGAAGGAGAACGGCACACGTTCCGCCTGTTCCGAGTTCGCCACTGCTGGTCCCGTCGATGGCCGTGGTGACCCACGGATGCCTCGCCCCGGCTCGATCGAACGGGGCGCTCGCGGGCGGGTGCCGGGCTCGGCTGTCGCTCCAGGCCGCGCACGGGCGCGGCACCCCAACAGCCTACGACGGCGAAACCGTCATTGCGGCCTGTTACGCCGGAACGACCTCGAAGGGGCGCAGCGCCGCGGCGAACTCGTCGTTCACCAGCACGGAGAGGCGGGTGCCCGTCTCCTCGTAGCCCGTGGTGAGGATGCGCCCGTTGTCGTGCAGCGAGGCGACGAGCTCACCCCGGTCGTACGGGATGAGCAGGTCGAGCTCGACGGTCGGCTTCGGCAGTGCGAGCGCGATGCGCTCGAGCAGCTCCTCGACGCCCTCGCCCGTGCGGGCGGAGACGAAGAGCGCGTTGGGCTCGAGGCCGCGCAGCACCAGTCGCTGGTCGGCATCCACGAGGTCGCTCTTGTTGAACACCACGATCTCGGGGATGTGGCGCGCCTCGACCTCGCCGATCACGTCGCGCACCGTCGCGAGCTGGCTGCCCGGGTCGGGGTGCGAGCCGTCGACGACGTGCAGGATGACGTCGGCATCCGCGATCTCCTCGAAGGTGGACCGGAACGCCTCGACCAGCTGGTGCGGCAGGTTGCGCACGAAACCGACGGTGTCGGTGAGCGTGTAGGCCTGGCCCTCCGCGGTGATGTTCTTGCGCACGGCGGTGTCGAGGGTGGCGAACAGCGCGTTCTCGACGAGCGCACCCGCCCGCGTGATGCGGTTGAGCAGCGACGACTTGCCCGCGTTGGTGTAGCCGGCGATGGCCACGGACGGCACGGCGTTGCGGTTGCGGTTGGCACGCTTCGCCTCGCGCGCCGGCTTGAACCCGGCGATCTGCTTGCGCAGCCGCGACATGCGGGTGTGGATGCGGCGGCGGTCGAGCTCGATCTTCGTCTCACCGGGTCCACGGCTTCCCATGCCGTTTCCGGCGCCCACCTGGCCACCGGCCTGGCGGGACATCGACTCACCCCAACCACGGAGGCGGGGAAGCAGGTACTCGAGCTGGGCGAGTTCGACCTGCGCCTTGCCCTCGCGGCTCTTGGCGTGCTGGCTGAAGATGTCGAGGATGACGGCTGTGCGGTCGATGACCTTGACGCGCA
>JAODAU010000100.1 GCA_025463615.1 Microbacteriaceae bacterium
CAGGGGCGCGTCACGCCGCAGACCATCGCGCGGATCACGAAGGGCGTTGAGCTGGATGACGGCCCCATCGCCGCGGACAGGGCCCGCATCCTCGGCCAGGCCGGCGCCACGGAGACGATGGTGGAGGTGACGCTCCACTCCGGGCGCAATCGCATCGTGCGGCGCATGCTCGAGGAGGTGGGGCATCCGGTGATCGACCTCGTGCGCCGCCAGTTCGGCCCGCTGCACCTGGGCACGCTGGCCCAGGGGGAGATCCGCGACCTCAGTAAAATCGAACTCGGCGCCCTGCTGACCATCTCGCGGGACGCGAGCGGCGCGGCGGCGACCCCGGCCGAGGAGGAGAGCTAGATGGCGGTGCGCGCGATTCGCGGTGCGGTGCAGCTCGACCGAGACGACGCGGACGAGGTGCTGCGCTCGACCGCCGAGCTGCTCTCCAAGGCGCTGCACGCCAACGAGATCGACACCGACGCGCTCATCTCGGTGATGTTCACGGCGACTCCGGACATCACGAGCGAGTTCCCCGCGCTCGCCGCGCGCCAGCTCGGCCTCGGCGACGTGCCGCTGATGTGCGCCGTGGAGATGGATGTCGACGGCTCGATGCCGCGCGTGATCCGGCTCATGGCGCTGGTGGAGACGGACACCCCGCGCAAGTACATCCAGCACACCTCCCTGCGCGGCGCGGTCGCCCTGCGCATCGACCTGGCGCAGTGACCACGTGAACGGACTCTTCCTGTGAACGGCGCGAGAATCGTCGGCGAGGTGCGCGTCGTGGGCTCCGGCCTGCTCGGCGCGAGCATCGGACTCGGCCTGCGCGCGGTCGGAGTCGACGTGATCGTCGCGGACGCGTCGCCCTCCAACCTCAGCCTCGCCATCGACTACGGCGCCGGCCGAGCCGCCCGCGACACCGACAACCCGACGCTGGTCGTGGTCGCCGTGCCCCCGGACGTGACCGCCCAGGTGCTCGCCGCCGAGCTGGCCGCCTGGCCCGACGCGCTGGTGACGGATGTCGCGAGCGTGAAGGTCGCGCCGCTCGAGGGCCTCCGCGCGCTCGGCGCCGACGTGACCAGGTACATCGGATCGCACCCGCTCGCCGGTCGCGAACGCGGCGGCGCGATCTCGGCGCGCGGTGACCTCTTCATCGGTCGCCCGTGGGTGATCTCGACCCATGACACGATCCCGGCCGCCCAGGTGGGCGTGATCGAGGACCTGGCGCTCGACCTCGGCGCGGTGCCCGTGCTGATGACGGCCGAGCAGCACGACGCGAGCGTGGCCCTGGTGTCGCACGTGCCGCAGGTGGTGTCGTCGCTGCTGGCGCGCCGGCTCGTCGGCGCCACGGAGTCCGCGGTCGGCCTCGCCGGCCAGGGGCTGCGCGACACGACCCGCATCGCCTCGAGCGACCCGGAGCTGTGGGTGCAGATCCTGGGGGCGAACTCGGCGAGCGTCGCGGACATCCTTCGCTCGTACCGCAGCGACCTCGACGACCTGATCGCCACGCTCGACGCCCCGACCGCGCCCGGCGCCCGGCGCGCGCTCGCCGAGCTGCTCGCGGGCGGCAACGCGGGCGTCACTCGCATCCCGGGCAAGCACGGGCAGGACCGCCGCTTCAGCCAGCTGGTCGTCATGGTCGACGACAAGCCGGGGGAGCTCGCGCGGCTGCTCGCCGAGATCGGCGAGATCGGCGTGAACCTCGAAGACCTCAGGCTGGAACACTCACCCGGGGTGGAGATCGGCCTGGCCGAGATCTCCGTGCTCCCCGAGGCCGAGCCACGACTCGTGGCCGACCTGGAACGACGCGGCTGGCGGATTGCGGAGGCGGCCCGATGAAATGGACAGCACAGTGACCGTGGTCGTGGCCATCGACGGGCCCGCGGGCAGCGGCAAGTCGAGCGTGAGCCGGGCATCCGCCCGCGCCCTCGGCTTCGCCTACCAGGACACCGGCGCCGCGTATCGCGCCCTGGCCTGGAGCGCCCTCGAGCGTGGGGTGCAGACGGAGGACGCGGATGCCGTGGTCGCCTCCCTCGGCGACTTCGACTACGCGATCGGCACCGACCCCGACCACTACTTCGTGCGCGTGGGCGACACGGATGTCACCGACGCGATCCGCGAGCCCCGCGTGACCGCCGTGGTGAGCCACATCGCGCGTGTTCCCGCGGTGCGGCAGTACCTCGTGGAGCTGTTCCGGCGCGTGATCGCCGGCACGGATCGCCCGGGCATCATCACGGAGGGGCGCGACATCACCACTGTGGTCGCACCCGATGCGCAGGTGCGCATTCTGCTCACCGCATCCGAAGAAGCTAGAATGTCTAGGCGTTCCGCTGAGATCACCGGTCAATCGGCCAGCGACGTCGGCAAGCAACTGAGTTCGCGCGATGCGCAGGACTCGAAGGTCGTCGACTTCATGAACGCCGCAGATGGTGTCGACACCATCGATTCAACCCACCTCGACTTCGACCAGACCGTTTCGGCGGTCGTCGACCGTGTGCGCGCGGTGGGCGTCACAGACTAAGAGGACCCCATGGCAGACATCGATTCCGAGAAGGACGAGTACGGCGACGCCGACCCGCAGCTCGCCGAGAAGCTCGCGAACCTGAACGAGGAAGACGCGCTGCTCAAGGCGGACACCCTTCGCCGCGGGCTCACGGACTACGACCTCGACGAGGACGACCTCGAGCTGCTGGAGTCGGATGTCGACGACCCCGACGCGGTCATCTACCTTCCCGCACTGCCCGTGCTCGCCATCGTCGGGCGCCCGAACGTGGGAAAGTCCGCACTGGTGAACCGCATCCTGGGCCGCCGCGAGGCCGTGGTGCAGGACACCCCCGGCGTCACCCGCGACCGCGTCACGTACAAGGCGGAGTGGAACGACCGCCGCTTCACGCTCGTGGACACCGGCGGCTGGGAGCCCGACGCGAAGGGCATCAACGCCTCCGTCGCCGCGCAGGCCGAGATCGCCTTCGACCTGGCGGATGCCGTGCTGTTCGTCGTCGACGCCAACGTGGGCGCCACCTCCACCGACGAGCACGTCGTGCGGATGCTGCGCGCGTCGAAGAAGCCCGTCATCCTGGTCGCGAACAAGATCGACGACGCGCGCCAGGAGCCGGAGGCCGCCTCGCTCTGGAGCCTCGGGCTGGGGGAGCCGTGGCCGGCATCCGCCCTGCACGGTCGCGGCGTCGCGGACCTGCTCGACCACATCCTCACCGTGCTTCCGCAGGTCTCGGCCGTCGCCAAGGAGGAAGTGAGCGGCCCGCGCCGCGTCGCCATCCTCGGCCGCCCGAACGTGGGAAAGTCCAGCCTGCTCAACAAGGCGGTCGGCGAGGAGCGCGTCGTCGTCAACGAGCTCGCCGGCACCACCCGCGACCCGGTCGACGAGGAGGTCGAGCTTGCCGGCAAGGTGTGGCGCTTCGTCGACACCGCCGGCATCCGTCGCCGCATGAACCTCGCCCAGGGCGCCGACTTCTACGCCTCGCTGCGCACGAGCGCCGCGCTGGAGAAGGCCGAGGTCGCGATCGTGGTGCTCGACGTGAGCGACGTGATCAGCGAGCAGGACATCCGCATCATCGACCTGGTGCTCGAGTCGGGCCGCGCCCTGGTGCTCGCGTTCAACAAGTGGGACCTGCTGGACACGGATGCCGCGATCAACGCCGACCGTCGCCGCTACCTGGAGCGCGAGATCGAGCAGGACCTCGCGCACGTGGCGTGGGCGCCCCGCGTGAACATCTCGGCGCGCACCGGCCGGCACCTGGAGAAGCTGGTTCCGGCGCTGGAGCTCGCGCTCGAGTCGTGGGACACCCGCATCCCCACCGGCAAGTTCAACGCGTTCCTCGCTGAGCTCACGCAGGAGCACCCGCACCCGGTGCGCGGCGGCAAGCAGCCCCGCATCCTGTTCGGAACCCAGGCGGCGTCGCGCCCGCCGACGTTCGTGCTGTTCACGACCGGATTCCTCGACCCGGGCTACCGGCGCTACATCACACGCCGCCTGCGCGAGGTCTTCGGCTTCGAGGGCAGCCCGATCAATGTGAACATGCGCGTGCGCGAGCGCCGCAAGCGCTAGCGTTCGTCGGCCGGTCGCCGTACGGTGTGGTCCATGATCGATATCGACGCGTGGATCGGGCAGTACGAGAAGGCGTGGCGCTCGGACGAGCCGCAGGATGTCGGCGACCTGTTCGCCGAGGATGCGGTGTACCTCACCGCGCCGGACGCCGACCCGATCTCGGGCCGCGCCGCGATCGTGGCGTGGTGGCGCGCGGAGGAGGAGCCGAGCGTCCCGGATTTCTCCTGGTGGCCGGTGATCGTGACGAACGACACCGCCATCGTGCAGGGCCGCACGGCCTACCCGGACGCGAAGACCTACCTGAACCTCTGGATCATCTCGTTCGACGGCGACGGTCGTGCGACATCGTTCACCGAGTGGTGGATGGTCGAGAAGCCGTAGGGGTGCAGACTGGTGGGGTGTCAGACATCCCTCCGCACCTCCCGCCGCTGGGGATGCGGGACCCGGGCGACGCCTGGGTGGAGGGCCCGACGGGGGAGCGCTACTGGGGCCGGTTCGGCGCGGCCGGGCTGCTGCTCTGGCACCGCGAGCTGGGTGTGCTGCTGCAGCATCGCGTGGTGTGGAGCCACCACGGCGGCACCTGGGGAATTCCGGGCGGGGCACGCAAGATGGGCGAGTCGGCGGATGCCGCGGCGCTGCGTGAGGCCGCCGAGGAGGCGAGTGTGCCGGGGGATGTGGTGCGGGTGATCGCGACATCCACGCTGGATCTGGGCTTCTGGTCGTACACGACGGTGGTGGCGGAGGCGATGGAGGCGTTCACTCCGGTGATCGCGGACGCGGAGAGCAACGAGCTGCGCTGGGTGCCGGTGGGGGAGCTGGAGTCGCTGCCGCTGCACCCGGGGTTCGCGCGGTCGTGGCCGGAGCTGCGGCCGCTGCTCGTCTAATATCGTCGGATGCCTTCTCTTCTCGCCGCCTGCGTCGTGAGCGCGCTTCGCCCCGACCGCGGCAACGTGGGTGTGACCGCGATCGACAAGCGCCCGGTGTCGCACGCCGTGAAGGTGGGCAGGTACGGCCTGTTCGCCGACGTGCAGGCGGACCGCAAGCACCACGGCGGCCTGGACAAGGCGCTCTACGCCTACGCGCAGGAGGACGCCGAGTTCTGGGAGGGTGAGCTGGGCCGCGAACTGCCCTACGGATGGTTCGGCGAGAACCTCCGCGTAGAAGGGATCGACGTGAACGCGGCTCCCGTCGGTTCGCGCTGGCGCATCGGCGACACCGTGGTCGTGGAGGTGACGATGCCGCGTTCGCCGTGCGCGACGTTCGCCCGCTGGGTGGGCGGCGAGGATGAGCGCGGCTGGGTGAAGCGTTTCGCCGACGCCGGCCGCCTGGGCGCCTACCTCCGCGTGGTGCGCAACGGCTCGGTGCGCGCGGGCGACCCGATCGACATCCTGAGCGCGCCGACGGATGCCCCGACGGTGCTGGAGCTGTTCCGCGCCTGAGACGTGTTCGTGCCGAGCCCCGCGAAACGGTAAGCTTTCTACTCGTGCCCGCACTTCCGGGGCCATGCCACGGGCTGTGGCGCAGCTTGGTAGCGCACCTGACTGGGGGTCAGGGGGTCGCAAGTTCAAATCTTGTCAGCCCGACGGATGCAAATGAGGAGAGCGGTCGCCCAAGGGCGGCCGCTCTCCTCATTTGCGTCCTGAGTGATTGCAAGGGGGGTCCCCGCTGGCCGGTTACGACGCATCGCGCCGGCGAGGTGCGAAGCACGAGCAATGACCGCGCGATGTGGCGTCCGAGCCAGTGGGGCGCAGCCCGACGGCAAAGTCACAGCGCCGCCGCAGGCGGCTCTTTAGTGACGCGGTAGTACCTCGTTTTCGCGATGTCAGTTTTCCCTGACATCGCGAGTTTGGGGCGAAGGTAGCAGCCACTCCGCGACCGCGTCCTGAGGCTTGCTATGGTAAGGAGACATTTCTTCACAGATCGGGAATTGGCCATGGAGTCACCCAGGAGGGGCAATCGCGGGTCGCGAGTCGCACTCGGTGCCGCGCTTGTCGTGGCGTTCGTGACGCTGGCCGGATGCAGCACGACCGCGGCAACGCCGACTCACAAGCCGACACACGCCGAGAGCACCCCCAAGCCGCAGAAGACGCCGCCTTCCTACACGATCGAGGCCACGACCGGGGGCTTCGTCTACAAGGACGCACCCTCTGGCTACGCCGTCACTTTCCCGCAGCGTCCTTACGTCGAGCCGTTGGCACATAACGAAACCGATCAGCTCGCGAATTACGCGTCCGTTGAAGAGACGTCGAGTGAGCTTGTTTCGATTGGGCAGGTCCTGAATAAGACGCCACACCTCCAGGCCCAGCTCATGGGCGTGGTCTCATCGATGAATCCATCTGGACAGGTCAGCGCTAGCAGCTACACGCTCGGCGGCCTCGATGCGGTACAGGCCCAATTCACGACAGGGAGCAGTTCGGCGATTCCGAGCGACCTCGTCGGCCAGCCCGCAGAGATTGTCGTCGCTGGCGACGGCTACCACTTCTATGAGCTCGTTGCCCTAGGCGGAACGTCGGATCAGCGCCAGGCATTCTTCGATTCTTTCAAGCGAACTGACAAATAGACGAGGCGTTTTCGCAGTAGGGAGGGCACCCCGTCTATCGATGTCAGTATTTCCTGACATCCTTCCAGCCGATACCCTGTGGCCATGGCCTTCCGTTTGACTGATGCTCAAACCAGTCAGCGTCGCGTCCCGCCGACAGCACTGCTCGGCGCCTCCGGCCTCCTGTTGGTCGTCGGCGGTCTGGTCGGGGGTCTGCTCGCGAAGCACGCCGCCGATGTCGTGTCGCACGCCAAGTCGGCCGCCACTCGCTTGATCGAGGACGACACGGTGTCCGACAAGCAGATGATCGGCCTCACGTTCGACCCGTCGTCAGCCCACTACGTCCCGCCTGACTACACCGGTTTCTGGATCGGCATGCTCGTCGTTGCACTTGGACTGCTGGCGTTGGCGACGACAGCGGGCATACGTCTGGTCAGGATGCGCAACCGGTGAACTTCCGCCGATCCACTGTCCCGGCGCGCCGCTAACCAATACTGTCTTGCGATGGACACATCGCTGATCGAGCGCTTCCTCTCCGCGAACTTTCCGGCGACCCTCGCGGCGGTGGTCGGCGGCAGCACCGCGCGAGGCACCCGAACTCCGACCAGCGACATCGACCTGCTGCTGGTCGGGCCGCCCGAGATGTTCGCGAACGAGGACGGGAGCCTCGCCGCCATCAGCCGGTTCGAGGGCGAGCTGTTCGGGGTCTTCGCCTACACCGTCGAGTCGTTCGAGCGGTGGGTGGCCGGGGACCTTCGGCAATACAGGCCGACCCTGCTGTCGCTGCTGATCGAGGGCGTCGCGGTGCGCGGTGACGCGCTCGTCCACGAGCTTCGGGGGCGGTGGCGACCGATCTTCGATGCCGGGCCGCGAGTGGAACAGCACGAGATCGATGTGCGCCGCTACCTCGCGACGGACCTGCTCGACGACTTCGAGGATGCGCGCGATCCACTCGAGAAGCAGTACGAGGCGAACGAGCTGTTCGAGATGCTGGCGCAGCTCATCCTGCTGACCAACGGTCGATGGATCGGCACGGGGAAATGGCTCGTGCGAAGGCTTCGCGAGTTCGACCCTGAGCGAGCAGACGCGCTGGGATCGCCCTTGGTCCGGAGCGACTGGCCCGCGTTCTCCCTCGCCGCGAATCGGGAGCTGGAGCGCCTCGGTGGCCGGGTCGAGCCGGACTTCGTGCGCTGAAGCGGCTAGCGGGAGCCGCGCCCCGGCCGACGAAGCCCGAGCACCACGAGCACGATGCCGACGATCGCGAGGATGACGCCGACGTACAGCCACGTGCGATCGCCCGTCATCGAACTCCCGGGGATCAGGTTGAGCCCCTGCCCGGCGAAGACGAATCCCACGATGAGGGCGATCACGCCAAGGATGACCAGGACGATTCGCCCCACACGACTGTTCATGCTCGCCAACCTACCCGCGATCCGGGCGTGCCTTACGTGCGGATCGCTTCCTGGGGGGCGAGGAAGTGGTCGTTGTCGCACATCCAGCCGGACGTGACGAGTTCCGGGCCCCACGCGCCGCCCGGCAGTGCGACTTCGAGTTCTTGGCGGATGGCCGATGCATAGGCCCCGCATCGAGGACAGATGAACATGACCCCACGATACGAAGCGCCGCTGCCGTGGCCCGGCGCGACACGGGTCACACGGGTTTTCTCAGGAATCGGCAGCCGCACCCCGCCGACGTAGATCCCTAACCCAGGCCCTTCGGGTCTCAGGGAAGCCGGCGGGGGTGCAGCACAACCATTCACAGTCTGGACGAACCGATCGCCGGAGGCCGAATCCGAACGGATGGCTTGACGACCGGCCCGTCCATCACTATTTGGTGCCGGTGCCGGTGCCGGTGCCGGTGCCGACGCCGACCCGGCGCGCGATCCAGTTCTGCCAGGCGACGAGCACGCGGGGCTCTTTGTGAACCGGATTCTGCCGCGACGAATGAGGGGTGTTGCGACCCTTCGCGCGGCTCGCCTGCAGGCCGCCCTCGATGTGCGGCGGCACTCCCGGCACGCGGTGCGTGAGGTCGTGCATCCGCCCGTAACCACGCTGCGGCAGTGCCTCGTCAAGCGAAGGTTCGGCGACGGCACGCGCCGCCACGACGTAGCGCTCGCCGGTGAGGGCGGCGCGCTCGCGGGCGGCCTGCTTGCGGGCTCGATCTTTGGTCATGATGCATCCATTCCCGGCTGGGTCCCACGCCCTCAGCCGCGTCGATTGCAACATGAGAGGGGAAAGCACGAGTCTGAGACCCTTGTCCTCATCGCCGGACCCGCGTGGGGGATCGTGGCTCGGAGTCAGGCAGGTGCGACTGCCTGCAAAGAAGATATCACCCGGGTCGCGCCGCATCCAGCACCGCGGTTGACGCGTCCGCCCACGTCTGCCAGCTTTGAGTGCGCTACCACTACCGCTCGGAGGATTCACCATGGCTGTTCGCGTCGACCTCAACATCACCCTCGACGGCGTCGCGGCGCCCGTCGACCAGACGCCCGAGAACCCGATGGGCGAGGGATGGGGGCGGCTCGTCGCCGCGTACACCGGC
Organism: Microbacteriaceae bacterium; assembly: GCA_025463615.1. The sequence continues at coordinate 9,132 of JAODAU010000100.1, forward strand.
ACCAAGGTCTTCCGCGAGCGCGTGATGCACGACGGCACGGGCGAGGGCACCACCGGCGTCGACGACCGCTACGGCCGCGAGTACTTCGAGAACATCGGCGCGGAGATCATGGGCGCCGCGATGTTCGGCTTCCACACCTTCCCGGACGACCCGGACTGGCAGGGCTGGTGGGGCGACGAGCCTCCGTTCGGCGGCCCGGTGCTCGTGCTGACCCGCCGGGAGCACGCGCCGATCGAGTTCGACAACGGCACCCGCTTCGAGTTCCTCGTGGCGACCCCGCAGGACGCGCTCGCCCGGGCGCAGTCGCTAGCCGGTGGGGCGGATGTCCGGGTCGGCGGGGGAGTGAGCGTCGTGCGCGACTTTCTGGCCGCCGGCCTCGTGGATCGCCTCCACGTCGCCGTCAGCCCGATCGTGTTCGGGCGCGGCGAGCGGCTCTGGGAGGGCCTGAAGGATTTCGACCTCGACTACACGGTGACGACCGAGGTCGCCGAGAGCGGCGTCATGCACGTCACGTACGTGCGCTGAACTCCTCGAGCACCTCGACGCTGCCGCCGAAGGCGAGGTTCGGGGCGTTCCGCGCGACCGCGACCGCGGCATCCATCGATTCGAACTCGACCATGGATGCCCCGCGCACGACGGCGTCGGAGTCGCTGACGCCCGCACTCGTCACGACCTTGCCACCCGAGGTGCGGATGCCGTAGTCCTCGTTCAGCGCCGCGTTCCACTCACGCCACGCCGCCCGGTTCTCCGCGACCCGGTCGGCCGGGACGGGGTCGGGGCCGGCGCGGTAGATGAAGATGAAGGAGGCCATGCCCCCATCATTCCATCAGCCGGCCAGCGCCCCCGCGTACTCGCTCGTGAACGTGTGGGTGCCGCTCTGCACCGCGACGGGTTCGCCGCCCGGAAGCTGCACCGTGGCATCCGACCCGGTCGGCACGACCACCTCAACGGTCAATGTGTCGTCGGCGATCGACCAGGCGATCGATGCCAGGCCGTACGGCGTCTCGTGGCTCGCGCTCGCGCGAGTGAGGCCGCCGCCCGGCTGCGGGGCGAAGCGGATCGAGCGGTAGCCCGGAGTCGCCGCCGAGATGCCCGCGACGACGCGGTGCAGCCAGTCGGCCACCGCCCCCAGCGCGTAGTGGTTGAACGACGTCATCGTGCCGGGGTTGACGGTGCCGTCGGGGAGCAGGCTGTCCCAGCGCTCCCAGATGGTGGTCGCGCCGCTGCGCACCGCGTAGAGCCAGGAGGGGCACTCCTCCTCGAGCAGCAGGTCGTAGGCGGTGTCGACGGCGCCGGCGAGCGTGAGCGCGTCGGACACGATCGGCGTGCCGGCGAACCCGGTCGCGATGAGGTTGCCCGCCTCGGAGACGAGTGACGCCAGCCGCCGGCCCGCGCCCTCGCGCTGTTCGTCGCCGGGGATGAGGCCGAACGTGATCGCGAGCGAGTAGGCCGTCTGCGCGTCGCTCGTCATCGTGCCGTCGGGCAGCAGGTAGGCGGCGGCGAAGGCGTCACGGATGAGGCCCGCGAGGGCGAAGTAGTGTTCGGCGTCCGCGTGCTTTCCCAGCACCTCCGCGGTCTTCGCGAGGTGCTGGGTGGACCACGCGAAGTAGGCGGTGGCGACGAGGTAACGGTCGGTGCGGGCATCCGCCGGGTCCTGCGGGGGCGCCGCAGGGTCGAGCCAGTCGCCGAGCTGGAAACCGTCGTCCCACAGGTGGCTGTCGCCGGCGAGCCGGTCCATGAGGTCGACCCAGCCCTTCGCGCTCTCGTACTGGTTCGCCAGGATGCCGGCGTCTCCGAACCGCTCATAGAGCACCCACGGCGTGAGCACCGCGACATCCCCCCAGACCGCGCCGGGGCGGATCGGCGTCCACATGTGGTGCGCGGGGATGACCGGCACGTACCAGGGCACCGTGCCGTCGGGCAGCTGCTCTACGGCGACATCCTTGAGCCAGCTGGAGAGCATTCCCGAGACGTCGTAGAGGAAGGATGCCGTGGGCGCGAACACCTGCAGGTCGCCCGTCCAGCCGACCCGCTCGTCGCGTTGCGGGCAGTCCGTGGGCACGTCGATGAAGTTGGAGCGCATGCTCCACAGCACGTTCTCGTGCAGCCGGTTGATGTCGGGGTTGGAGGAATCGAACCATCCGGTGCGCTCCAGGTCGGTGTGGTAAACCCGCGCCACGATGTCGCCGGCGGCCACGGCCGCGTCGAGGTCGCCCGGCCAGCCGGTGATCTCCGCGAAGCGGAACCCGTGCATGGTGAACCGCGGCTCCCACTCCTCGACGCCGGAGCCGGCGAGAGTGTAGACATCCGTGGATTTCGCGGAGCGCAGCGGCCGCGTGTAGAGCTCGCCCTCCTGCAGCACCTCCGCGGTGCGGATGGTGACGGTCGTTCCGCTCGGCCCCTCGACCCGGATGCGCAGCCTGCCGCCGAGGTTCTGGCCGAGGTCGAGAATGCGGGCGCCGCTCGGCGCGGTGAGCACAGCCACCGGCGTCACCTCCTGCGTGCACCGCACGGGCGGGCCTTCCGGCGCCACGAAGGTCTCCGCCGCGCGGGCCGAGACGGCGACGCGGGTCCAGGAGGAGTCGTCGAACCCCGGCGACGACCAGCCCTGCTCGAGCACGCGGGCGTCGTAGGCCTCGCCGTCGTAGAGGCCGGAGCTGACGATGGGGGACGGCGCCGCGCGCCACGTCCAGTCGGTGGCGACCGTCTGCACGGAGCCGTCGGCGTAGCTGATCTCGAGCTGCGCGATCAGCGAGAGGTCGTAGCCGAACACGTTGCGGAATCCGCCGCGCCACCCCAGGCGCCCGCGGTACCAGCCGTCGCCGAGCCACGAGCCGATCGCGTTCTCGCCCTCGACCAGGAGGTCGGTCACGTCGTAGGTGTAGTAGCGCAGGCGCTTTCCGTAGACGGTCCAGCCGGGGGAGAGGGTGTCGGTGCCGACCCGGTGGCCGTTGAGCTCGACCTCGTAGAGGCCGTGCGCGGACGCGTACAACCGCGCGGAGACGACGGGGCCCGCGGTCTCGAAGTCGCGGCGCACGAGGGCGGGGCGGCGGTCATCCAGCCCGGGGTCCTCCGGCCAGGCGCCGCCGACCGGCAGCGCGCTCCAGTCGCCCGCATCGAGCAGGCCGGCCTCGACGGCGGCGGGCTCGCTCCAGTCGGACGGTTCGTCGCCGGCCCAGACCCGCACGCGCACGGTGGCGCGCTCGCGGGAGGCGAGCGGATGCGACGGCCACGGCACCAGCACCGACTCGCCGGACTCCACACGGGCGCCGCTCTCGACGGAGTCGCCGCGGATCACCTCGACCTGGTACGCGGTCTGCCGCCACCCCGCCGGCGCGGTGGTCTTCCACGACAGCCGCGGCATCGGTTCGCCGATCCCGAGGGCGACGCGGTGGTGCTCGAAGCGGGGAGAGCTGGGTGTGACCATCGTCGGGCGGGACCTTTCACTTCGAGGAGCGGTGCGCGCGGTGCCCTCATGACACCTTTCAAAGCGCTGAGCCCGCCGCCTCGAATCGCCTCATCGCGTACGACTGATCTGATCCGGGACGGCCGAACCGTCACGCCGCCACAGAGCCTATTGCATCTTGACACGTTTCAACAGATCACCCACTATGGGAGCGGCGAACCTCGCGGCGATTCGATGGAGAGACAGGCGATGGCACAGGACACACCCACGGTGGTATTGGTCGGGACCCTCGACACCAAGGGCGCCGAATACCGGTTGATGGCCGAGCGGCTCGCGGAACACGGCGTCGCCGTGGTGACGCTGGACGCCGGCATCCGCGAGCCGCACGGGTTCGCCGGCGCGATCGAGTTCGACCAGCACGCCGTCAGCGCCGCCGCCGGAACCACCGTCGCCGCACTGCGCGAGGCGAACGACCGGGGCGCCGCGGTGACGGCGATGGGCGAGGGCGCGGCGGCGATCGTCCGTGACCTCAATGAGCGGGGCGCGCTCGATGGCGTGCTCGCGCTCGGCGGCAGCGGCGGATCCTCGATCGCGGCCAGGGCCGTGCGCGACCTGCCGGTGGGCCTGCCGAAGCTCATCGTCTCGACCATGGCGTCCGGCGACGTCTCGCCGTACGTCGGAGCCACGGATGTCACGCTCATGTACTCGGTCGTGGACATCGCCGGCATCAACCAGGTCTCCCGCGCCGTGCTCGGCAACGCGGCCGCGGCGATCGCGGCGATGGCCGGTGCGCACGCCGCCCGCGGCGAGGCGAACCACGACGACAGGCCGCTCGTCGGCGCCTCGATGTTCGGGGTGACCACCCCCGCCGTGGATGCCGCGCGCGAACGACTCGAGGAGCTCGGCTACGAGGTGCTCGTCTTCCACGCCACCGGATCGGGTGGCAGGGCGCTAGAGGCGCTCGCCCGCAGCGGCATGCTGGCGGGCGTGCTCGACCTTACGACCACCGAACTCGCCGACGAGCTGGTCGGCGGGGTGCTCACCGCGGGCCCGGATCGGCTGACCGCCGCGGGCGAGAGCGGGGTGCCGCAGGTGGTGAGCCTCGGCGCGCTCGACATGGTCAACTTCGGGCCGGAGTCCACGGTGCCGGAGCGCTTCGCCGACCGGCAGTTCTTCGTGCACAACGCGACGGTCACGCTCATGCGCACCACGGCCGAGGAGAACGCCGAGCTCGGCGCGATCGTCGGCGCGAAGCTCGCCGGCAGGCCGAACGCCGTGCTCGTGATCCCGCGCGGGGGTGTCTCCGCGCTCGACGCGGAGGGCATGCCGTTCCGCGACGAGGCGGCGGATGCCGCGCTCTTCGGCGCCGTCCTGGCCGCGGCCGACGGCATCCCGGTGATCGACAGCGAGGCCAACATCAACGACCCGGCGCTCGCCCGACAGGCGGCCGAGCGCCTCCACGAACTGATCGGAGGGCGATCGTGATCGACCGCAGCACCGCACTGGCCCGGTTCCGCGAGCAGATCGCGGCGGGCAGACCGCTCATCGGCGCCGGCGCGGGGACCGGCATCTCGGCGAAGTCGGCAGAGGCCGGCGGCGTGGACATGATCATCATCTACAACTCGGGCCGCTACCGCATGGCGGGCCGCGGCTCGCTCTCCGGGCTGCTGGCCTACGGCGACGCGAACCAGGTCGTCGTCGACATGAGCCGCGAGGTGCTGCCGATCGTGCGGAACACCCCCGTGCTCGCCGGGGTGAACGGCACCGACCCGTTCCGCATCATGGAGTACTTCCTCGACGATCTGAAGCGCATGGGATTCACCGGCGTGCAGAACTTCCCCACGGTCGGCCTCTTCGACGGCAACTTCCGCCAGAACCTCGAGGAGACCGGCATGGGGTACGACCTCGAGGTCGACATGATCCGCCGGGCCGCCGAGCGCGACCTGCTCACCACGCCCTACGTCTTCGACGAGGCCTCGGCGGTCGACATGACCGAGGCGGGCGCCGACATCGTGGTCGCCCACATGGGCCTCACGACGGCGGGAACCATCGGCGCTCACACGGCCCTGAGTCTCGAGGAGTCCGCGGCCAGGGTGCAGTCGATCCGGGATGCCGCGGCGCGCGTCAACCCGGAGGTCATCGTCATCTGCCACGGCGGTCCCATCGCCGAGCCGGACGACGCGGCGTACATCCTGCAGCACACCACGGGGGTCGCCGGCTTCTTCGGCGCGAGCTCGGCCGAGCGCCTGCCCACGGAGCGCGCGATCAGGGCGCAGATCGAATCGTTCAAGTCCATCAGCACATCCAGCACCGAGGAGTAACGCATGCCACGCAAGCCCGACGACGTCCAGACCAGGGTCTTCGACTGGGGAACCATCAAGTGGCTCGTGACGCCGCACCTCGACGAGGGCGCCGGGCTCACCACCGGCGAGGTGATCATCTATCCCGGCCAGGGCCACGCGCCGCACCAGCACCCGGGCGAGGAGGAGGTCATCTACGTGATCTCCGGCCGCGGCTCGCAGACCGTGGGGGATGGCCCGGCCTTCGACATCGCCGAGGGCGACGCGATCTACATCCCGGCCGACACGGTCCACTCGACCTACAACACCACGTGGAGCCCGCTGCGGCTCGCCGTGGTCTACACGCCGGGCGGCGCCGAGACCGGCCTCGACGGGCTGCCGGATGCCCGCATCCTCGACCCCGGAGTGGCGCCCACCTGGGCGCAGGTGCGCTAGTGCCGATCTTCGAGCCCGGGTCGTGGGTCAACCCCGACTCGAGTCCGGACTGGTGGAGCGACGGCTCGATCGGCCGCTTCGCCGTGCCGACCGAGGGCGGCCGCTTCGAGCGCCACCACCACGACGCGCACGAGGTCTGGCTGGTCTCGGAGGGCAGGGCGAAGATCCTGCTCGAGGGCGGCGAGCATTACGTGCAGGGCGGCGACATCGTGGTCACCCAGGCCGGCGACGTGCACGACGTGGTCGAGGTGTACGAGACTCTACGGGGCTTCTTCATCGAGCTGCCGCCGCCCGGCGGTGGCCGCCCGGGTCACCTCGATCCCGTGGCCCACGACGTGCCGGCGCTGCCGGTGCCGCACGACTTTCCCGTTCGCCCCTAGACCCCCGGAGCACCATGCGCATCGCAGTAACAGGAAGCTCCGGCAAGCTCGGCACGGCCACCGTCGATCGACTCCGCGCCGACGGCCACGAGGTGCTCGGCCTCGACCTGGCCGGCGCGGCCGGGCCCGGCTTCACCCGCGTCGACTTCACCGACTACGGCCAGACGCTCGACGCGCTGCTCGGCATCACCGCCCGGCACGCGGGCCTCGACGGGATCGTGCACCTCGCGGCGATCCCGGTCAACGGCATCGTGCCCGACGCCACCACGTTCCACAACAACATGGCCGTGTCGTTCAACGTCTTCTTCGCGGCCATGCGGGCGTGCATCCGGACCATCGTCTACGCCTCGAGCATCACCGCGATGGGCTTCCCGTTCGCCGAGCCGCCCGCCTCGCTGCCCGTGGAGGAGGACGTGAGCGCCGCGAACAACACCTACGGCCTCGGCAAGGTGGTCGAGGAGGCCATGGCCGGGCAGTTCGTGCGCTGGGATCCCAGGCTGTCGATCACGGCGCTGCGCTTCACCAACGTGGTCGCCGCGGGGGAGTACGCCGGGTTCTCCCGCGCCGGTGACCCCGCCTACCGCCGCGACCTCATCGGCAGCTACGTGGATGCCCGCGACGGCGCCCAGGCCGTCTCCCTCGCCCTCGACCACGCCACGCCCGGGTTCGAGATCTACAACGTCGCGGCCCCGGACAGCGGGCTCAGCATCCCGAGCGCCGCGCTCGCCGAGGCGTGGTTCCCGGGCACTCCGCTCACGAAACCGCTCGGCGAGTTCGAGTCGCTCATGTCGACGGACAAGGCGCGCGAGCGGCTCGGATTCCGCGCCGAGCACCTCTGGCGCGACGAGTACGGGGCCTAGAACTCCGCGACCACGACCCGCCCGTCGAGCCAGGCGATCATCTGCAGCACCAGGAAGTTCCAGTTCTGGAACCCCTTGGTCATGATGGGCTGGCCGTTGTCCGGATTGTAGTACTCGTGCAGCGAGCCGTTCGTGTCGAGGTCCTGGCCGAAGAGTCTCACGGTCTGCTCGGCAAGGGTGCGGGCA
>JAODAU010000103.1 GCA_025463615.1 Microbacteriaceae bacterium
CCGCGCGCTAGACCCCGAACTCGTCGACGAGCGCCTTGGTGCTCAGGATGTTGGCCTTGCTCGACGCCCCGACCACGATCGACTCGATGTTGGGCTGCTCGCTGATCCACTCGATGGCCTCGCGGGCCGGGATCGCACCCGACGCGAAGACCGACATCGCCACGGCACGGAAGCGGTGGTTCTCGAGCACCTCGTGGTAGCCCTCGATTCCGCCCGACATCCTGAAGCCGAGCTTGTTGATGTTGGAGCAGACGATCGGATTCTCGAGTCCGATGCGGTCCAGCGTCTTCAGCAGCATCGGCAGGTTCATCGTGATGAAGCCCGGCTCCGCGTTGTAGCGCTTGCGCACGTGGTTGGCGAAGATCGTGAAGGCGTCGTCGAAGCCGAGCCCGAGCAGCAGGTCGACCACCACGTTCTGGAGCCAGATCACCGGGGTCTTCACGCCACGGAACATCGCCATCTCGGCGTCGACCAGCAGGGTGATGAGGCCCTCGACATCCTTGCGGGCGAGGGATGCCCCGCCGCGCATCATCGCGTTGACGATGCCCTCCTCCGGCAGGAACTTGCGCACCGCGCCGAGCATGCCGTTCTCGGTGACCGCGTCGGCGTACTTGTGCGCGTACGGCATGCCGGGGAAGAACGTGAAGTCGGCGTAGCGCACCGGGTTCGCCCGCACGCGGTCGGCGACCTGCGCGATGCGCTCGTGCGTGGTGCACATGAACGTGGTGATGCCCGCGTCGTAGGCGTCGTCGAGCACGGCCATCACCGCGTCGAGCTCCTGGAAGCGCATGGCCTGGGCGCGCGCCTTCTCCTCGGACATGTGGTTGACGCCGAAGAACTGGTTGTCTCCGAACAGCAGGCGATCCATCGTCTTCGTCTCCGTTGTCTTCTCGGTCATGAGCGGCGTCCGAACAGTCCGCGCTTCTGGGCGGGCTTCTCGACGGCGACCGCCTGGTCGTCGCGGGTGGCCGGGCCGGATTCCGCGTCGATGGTCAGCAGCTCGAGCACCCTGTCTGCGATGGCCGCGCTGGCGAAGCTGTTGGTGTCCTCGAGCTCGTGGTTCTCGACGCGCTTGACGAAGTGGTCGAGCTGGGCGCTGTACTCCTCGCCGCGCAGGTAGAACCAGGTGTTCTCGGTGAGCTCGGTCGTGTACTTGACGTTCCAGCCCTTGTCGTAGCCCTCCACCTCCGGCGCGGTGTCGCGCAGGTAGACCTGCACCTCCTGGCGGTCGGCGTGGATGCGGCCGGCCGTGCCGGTGATCGTCACCTGGGTGGTCATCTTGCGGTACGACTCGTCCGACCAGTTGACCGAGAGCTGCGCGCTCACGTTGTTCGGGTAGTAGAGCGTGCTGAACACCTCGTCCTCGGTGTTCTCCGAGAAGATGCTGCCGAGGATCGTGCCGCCGACACCCACGGGCGCACCCGCGTACCAGCTGAGCAGGTCGACGGGATGCGCAGCGTAGTCGTACAGGCATCCGCCGCCCTCGGTGCGCTGGCTGCGCCACGTCGAGCCCTTCGCCTTGAGCACGACCGGGCCATATGCCTCGGCGAGAATATGCGTCACACGGCCGATGGCGCCGGCGTCGAGGAGCTTCTTGACCTCGCGGAAGGCGCCCACGAAACGGTTGTGGTAGCCCACCTGGGTGACCAGGCCCTTCGACTCGGCGAGCGCGGCGAGCTCCGTGGACTCCTTGGAGGTGAGGGTCAGCGGCTTCTCGCAGAAGACGTTGAGGCCCTTCTCCAGCGCGGCGCGCACCATCGGCCCGTGGAACCGGGTCGGGGTGGCGATGAGCAGCGCGTCGAGCTCCACCTTCTCGAGCATCGACTCGTAGTCGGTGAACGTCTTGAGGCCCGTGTACTTGGAGAGGACGTCGAGGATGTACCCGGTGGAGTCCACCACGGCATCCACGCTCACGTCCGGATGGGCCTTGATCATGGCGAGGTGGGAGAGCCCCATCTTGCCGAGGCCGACGACTCCGACTCTTATCACTTGCTTCCCTTCGAGAGGTCTTCGGCGGCCGACGCCAGCAGGCGCGGGTCGACGTGGCGGTTGAGCAGATCCTGGTACTGGCCGCCGATGTGCTCCCAGGTGAACTCCTCCGCGTGGCGCGCGCGGCTGGCGGCGCCGAGCCGAGAGCGCAGCGCGGGGTCGGCCAGGATGCTGGAGATCGCGGCAGCGGCGTCCTGCGCCGTGGAGAAATACAGTGCGCCCTCGCCGACGACCCAGCGGTTGTAGGCGTTGTCGTGCGCGACGACGGCGTTGCCGACCGCCATCGCCTCGACGAGCGAGGGGTTCGTGCCGCCGACGGTGTGGCCGTGCAGGTAGCCGGAGGCGTGGAAGCGGATCGCGGCGAGCTCGTCCGGGTCGTAGATGCCGCCCGGGAAGACCACCTCGTCGCTGGCGGCGTCCATCACCGCGCGGTGGTAGTCATCCGAGTCGGGCGTGTAGTTGCCGAGCACGACGAGCGTGTGGTCGCGCCGCTCGGAGGAGAAGCCCTGCACCAGCTCGAGGATCGAGTTCTCGGGGATCGGCCGGCAGATCAGTGTGAGGTACTCGCCGGGCACCAGGCCGCGGGCGGTCACGGGAGCGGTGGGCGCCGAGGCCACGGCGTGCGCGCCGTAGGTGATCGTCGTCAGCTTGGAGCGGCGGGCGCGGGTGGCGAGGTACTCCTCGATCACGGGGTGGTCGGCGATGAGGTCGTTGCCCACCCAGCACGCGATCCGCTCGTTGGTCCAGAGGATGCCCTGCTTGACCTTGCCCCAGCGCGCGCGGGACCACTCGATGCCGTCCATGTTGATCACGTTCGGGATGCGCCTGACGCGCTGCAGCACGTTGAACACCGCGGTGTTGTAGCCGAAGGTGAGGCAGATGTCGCGGAACCTCGATGCGTGCCGGATCGACTTCAGGTCGAACTCCGACGTGCCGAGCCAGCCCTCGCGCTCGACGGGGATGTTGACGCGCTCGAGCCCGTTCCACGTGTCTTCCCAGATGGCGCCGGTGCCGGGGACCTGGCAGTAGATGACGACGCGCCAGCCCTGGTCGCGCAGGAACAGCCCCACATTCTCGGCCGCGGTCTCGAAGCCGCCGTAGTTGGCGGGCACGCCGTGGGTGCCGAGGATGCGAACGGTGCGCACCTCTGGGCGTGGGCGCGATCGGGCTGTCATGGGTAGGGCCTCCGGTCTTTCTCGGCCGCTTTCGGGAGTGGCTGGCCGGTATCGTCGGCTGCGACGGGAGAACAGCAGTCTACGTGAACACCCGATTCTTCGAAGCTCCCCACAAAGAGGGGGGCGCTTTCCTCGGCCCGGTAGTGTTTGCTCTTCCTAGTCACACTCGAATCCCAGGAGCACCCGATGGCGAACGAGAAGCCCGGAACTCCGTCGACGGAGCCGGCACCGGTCGAGGGCACGAGCCCGTGGACGACGCGGCGCAAGGTCATCGTCGGCGTCATCGCCGCGGTGGTGGTGGTCGCGATCGTCGTCGCGATCATCCTGCTCACGACGACCCGAGGCACGCACACGGCCGGCGGCAGCACGAGCACGCCGGGCGCGAGTTCGTCGCCGAGCGCGAGCTCGACGGCATCCGCGTCCCCCAGCCCGTCGGCGAGCGCCAGCGCCGCGCCCATCGCGCAGCCCGGCACGATCAAGCCGGGCCTCACCGCCCAGTTCACCAAGTTCGAGGCCGTCGACGGCATCGCCAAGACGCCGGGCGAGGTCTCCGGGCCGTCGGTGCGGTTCACCGTCGTGATCACCAACAGCGGCAGCGCGGCCGAGAGCCTCGCGACCACGGTCGTGACCGCGTACTACGGCGACGACAACACGCCGGCGCTGCAGCTCTCCGAGCCGGGCGGCTCCGACCTGCCGCAGAGCGTCGCGGCCGGTTCGACGGCCACCGGGGTGTACATCTTCACGATCCCGGCCGACCAGCGCAACAACGTGCGCCTCGAGGTGGACTACTCGACCAAGGTCACGCCGCTCATCTTCCAGGGCGCGCTGCCGCTCTGATCCTGTACCCCTTTCAGGGGGCAGGAGGGTTTACAGGGTGTACCCCGCGCCGCTAACATGAGCGGCATTCCAGCAGTACCCGCCTGCAGCGACATACCCCGCCCTCAGGATGCTGGTCCGATCACAACGAGGCCCGCCCATGCCCGTCACTCACCCGTACCGTCTCACGATCACCGCCATCGCGGCGACCGTGGCGATCGCCCTCTCAGGAATGGCCGGCGTCGCGCCCGCCCTCGCCGACACGTCGCCGCCGGATGCCTCGCAGCCGCAGACGGCATCCGCCGACTCCCTGCCCACCGCGCAGATCAACGGCGTGGTGTGGGACCAGGAGATCATCGGCAACACGGTCTACGTGGGCGGCAACTTCACCAAGGCGCGGCCGGCCGGCTCCCCGGCGGGCAGCAACGAGGTCGCGCGCACCGACCTCATGGCCTACAACCTGCAGACCGGCGTGATGACGAGCTTCGCGCCCGTGCTCAACGGCGAGGTGCGCGCGCTCGACTCGTCGCCCGACGGCTCCAAGCTGTACGCGGTGGGCATCTTCACCTCGGTGAACGGCGTGACCAAGAACCGCATCGTGGCCTTCGACACGGCGACCGGGGCCATCGACCCCGCGTTCAACGCGTCATCCAACGCCGGCCTCTACGCCGTGACGGCGAACGCGTCCACCGTGTTCTTCTCGGGCAACCTCACCCAGGCGAACGGCGTCGCGCGACCCGGCCACGCTGCGGCCGCGCTCGCCACGACCGGGGCCACCACGGCATGGGCGCCCGTGCTCGCGGGCGGGCGCGCCTACGGCATGGAGGTCTCCCCGGACGGCAGCAAAGTGGTCTTCGGCGGCAGCTTCACCACGCTGAACGGCAGCGGCAACCCCGGATTCGGCATGGGCGCGGTGAACACCACGACCGGGGCATCCCTGCCGTGGGCGGCCAACTCCATCATCCGCAACGCCGGGGACAGCGCGGCGATCTACGGCCTCTCGTCCGACTCGGACAGCGTATACGCCTCGGCCTACAACTTCGGCGGCACCGGCAACACCGAGGGCACCTCGCGGATCTCGTGGGACGGCACGCTCGTCTGGGCGGCCGACTGCCGCGGTGACAACTACAGCTCGTCGTCGACGAACGGCGTGGTCTACATCACCGGCCACTCGCACCAGTGCCAGTGGGTCGGAGGCTTCCCGCAGAACAACCCGACGTGGCTGAACCAGCGGGCCATCGCCTACACGAAGGCGCCGTCGGGCGTCGTGCGGGCGGACAACCTCAAGGGCCAGCCCGCGACGAAGCAGCTGGACTGGTTCCCGGCGATCAACGCCGGCTCGTTCACCGGTCAGAACCAGGGCGCGTGGACCGTGCAGTCGAACGCGCAGTACGTGCTCTACGCCGGCGAGTTCACCACGGTGAACGGCACCGGGCAGCAGGGCCTCTCCCGGTTCGCGGTGCCCGGCATCGCGCCGAACGCGCGCGGCCCGCAGCTCAGCGGCGCGAGCTGGCCGTTCACCACGGCCTCGTATTCGCCTAGCACGGTGACCGTGAGCTGGCCATCCAACACCGACCAGGACAACGAGTTGCTCACCTACCGCGTCTACCGCGACGGGGCCGTGGTCTACACGACGACCGGGCTCTCGCGGTTCTGGGACCAGCCATCCATCGACTGGGTGGACACCGGGCTCGCGGCCGGCTCGTCGCACACGTACCGCGTGACCGCGACCGACCCGTTCGGCAACTCGGCGAGCACGAGCACGGTGTCCCGGGCGGTGGCCGGGAGCGGCACCTACAGCGCCTACGCGCAGTCGGTGACGGATGACAGCCCCGCCTTCTATTACCGCCTCGGCGAGTCGAGCGGCACGGCGGTGGCCAACCTCTCCGGGCCGGTGGGCAACACCACCCAGACGCTCGGGGCCATCAACACCGTGAACGCGACGGCCGGATCCGGCGTCACCCGCAACGTCGCCGGCGCGATCACCGGCGACCCGAACACGGCCTCGCAGTTCAACGGCACCTCGAACGGCAGGATCGTGGCCTCGCAGCAGGTCTACTCCGACGACACGATGAGCGTCGAGACGTGGTTCAAGACGACCACGGCGAGCGGCAAGATGGTCGGATTCGGCGACAGCGGCAGCGTGACCGGCAACTCGGGCACGTACGAC
>JAODAU010000133.1 GCA_025463615.1 Microbacteriaceae bacterium
GCGCGCGCGAGTCGGCCGAGTCGTAGATGGTGAAGTTCTTGCCGTAGCCGAAGTGCTCCGCCTCGCGCCGCAGGATGCGCACGCAGGCCGAGTGGAAGGTCGAGATCCACATGCCCTCGGATGCCTGCCCCAGCAGCGCCTCGACGCGCTCGCGCATCTCGGCCGCCGCCTTGTTCGTGAACGTGATGGCGAGGATCTGCGATGGCCACGCCTCGCGCGAGTCGATGAGGCTGGCGATGCGCCGGGTGAGCACGCTGGTCTTGCCGGAGCCGGCGCCGGCCACGATGAGCAGGGCCTGGCCGCGGTATTCGACGGCCTCGCGCTGGCGCGGGTTGAGGCCGGCGAGCAGGGGCGACTCCTGGGGCGCGGCGGGGTCGAGGATGAAGGTCATGAGCGGTCTCGATTCTACCGGCCGCCACCGACCCCGTTCAGGCGACGAGTGAGGCGCGGGCCGCTATCCCCAGGTCGGGCTGGTCGCAGAAGACACCGTCGACGCCGGTGCGCATGATGGCGGTGAACTCGAGCATCCAGTTGCCGAGGGTGGCGGCATCCGGGCCCTTGGTGGCGCCGCGGCTGAGGAACTTGTTCTCGGCGCGCAGGGTCCAGGTGTAGACGAGGAGGCCCGCGGCGTGTGCCGCGTCGACCACGGGCGAGACGCCCGCGAACTTCTTGAGGTCGAGCTCCTTGGGGATGACGATGCGCTTGTGCAGGCTCACCCCGTCGACCTCGTCGGCGAGCGCCGCGAGCCCCTCGGCGGTGAGGTAGTCGGTGTAGGCCAGCGCCTTCTTGCCGTTCGCCGCGACCTCGTCGGCCGGGGAGCCCTTCGTGTCGATGAGCAGCACGATGCGGCCGCCCGTGCCGTTCGCGCGCACCCTGAGCAGCACGGTCTTCTCGAAGCACTCGGTGGTGAGCCGCGGGTCGGCCGCCCAGCCCGCCGCCTCGAGCTCGGCCGAGTAGAGCTCGTCGAGGGCGACGCCGATCGAGGAGTAATAGGTGGGATGCTTGAGCTCGGCCACCAGCGCGACCGGGCGGCCCGCGGCATCCAGCAGCGCCAGCAGGTCTGTGAACCGCAGGATGCCCTGCTCGCCGCTGCGGGCGGCGCTCTGCGGCCGAACCTTCGGGATGCGCTCGACCGCGCGCAGGGTGGCGAGCTCCTCCCAGGTGAAGTCCTCGGTGAACCAGCCGGTGAGCTTCGAGCCGTCGACGGTCTTGGTGGTGCGGCGGTCGGCGAATTCGGGGCGGGAGGCGACATCCGTTGTGCCGGAGATCTCGTTCTCGTGCCGCACGACGAGCACGCCGTCCTGGCTCACCACCAGGTCGGGCTCGACGGCGTCGGCCCCCATTGCGATGGCCAGCTCGTAGGCCGCCCGGGTGTGCTCGGGGCGGTAGCCGCTTGCGCCCCGATGGGCGATGACGATCGGAAGTGCGCTCACCCGGCCCACGCTAGGCGATGCGGATGAACACTGGGTGCACGCCCCGCACAGTTGGTAGCCTGCAACGCATGGCTGTGTGCGAGAACTGCGGGGAGTCTCTCGACCCCCGGTGGAAGTTCTGCATCCACTGCGGCACGCGGGTTCCGGTGGCCGAAGCCGAGGCGGCGGCTCCCTCGGTCCCCGCCGCGATCCGCCCCGAGGATGCCGCGCCCGCCCCGAAACGCCGGCTCGACTGGCAGCTCGGCCTGGGCCTCGCCTTCGCCATCATCGGAGTCGCGATGATCGTGTACCTCGTGGTCGTGCTCATCGTGCCGCATGGCGGCTGAGTCGGCCGGCTGGCGCGAGCCCGCGTCGCTGCTACCGCTGCGCTGGGGTACATACCGCCCGCGGTATGTGGTCGCGCTCGCGCTCATCCTGGCCGGCGGGCTCGTGGTGCAGGCGGCCTCGGTCTACGCGACGTACTTCATCGGCCTCGGGCTGCTCGCCCACATCCTGGGCTGGCTGCTGCTGCCGTCGATCGGGGTGCGGCGGGTGATCGTGGCCGTGCCGAGCGCGCTCTGCGCGGCGGGGCCGCTGATCGGGTCGATCGGATCGGTGCTGCTCGTGGCCTGCCTGCTCGGCTGGCTATGGACGCGGCAGCGGCCCGGCATCGCCTACCTGGTCGCCGTCTTCCCGGTGATCTCGGCGCTGGTGCTCGCCGCGCTCTACCCGCAGTACGGCCACGGGGAGATCGTGGTCGCGGTGTCGCTGGCGGTGCTCGTGGGCTGCGCGTGGCTGGCCCGATCCGTGGCGAAGTCTAGGCGTTTCCCCAGCGCTGACCGGTAGATTTGGTTCATGGCAAACTCCAACCCCGCGTTCAACGGCTCCCCCGCGTTCTCCGACCGCTCGGACCGGGCGGGCAAGTACCCGGTGCCGACTCCCCCCGCCTCGGCGGACATGTCGGCGCAGCAGCTCACCGAGCTCTATTCGCAGCCCTCCGCCACGCCCGACCAGGCCGGCCGCATGACCTACGAAGACACGATGGTCAAGATCGTGATCAGCTTCGCGGTGCTCGTGGGCGGCGCGGCCATCGGATGGTTCGTGCCGGTGCTCTTCC
>JAODAU010000177.1 GCA_025463615.1 Microbacteriaceae bacterium
GCTCTCAGCGCCACCGTCTCAAACGCGGAGGAGTTCGGTGACTGGCTGCAGGCAGTGCGGGGAGACACCGACGTAATCGTCTCGGAGGAGCGCCCGGTTCCGCTGGAGCAGCACGTTCTGATGCGTACCAAGCTGATAGACCTGTTCGACACCTCGACGGGCTCTGTGCAGCGGACGGGTCTCGCCGCAACCCACCGCGTGAACCCCGAACTCGTGCAGATGGCGCGGTACGGCGGCCGCACCCTCAGTTCGCGCCAGATGAAGGACGTCGGCCGGTACCACTCGCGCGGCGGTAAGCAGGAGGGCGGCCGCATGGACCGCCCCGAGGTCGTGGCACTGCTCGAATCGAAGAACCTGCTCCCGGCCATCTTCTTCGTGTTCAGTCGCGTCGGCTGCGACTCCGCGGTGCGCCAGGTGCTGCGCGCCGGCGTCCGGTTGACGGATGCGAAGGAGCGCGACGAGAGTCGCGCGATCGTCGAAGACCGGTGCCGCACGCTTCGCGACGAGGACCTCGCGGTGCTCGGCTACTGGGACTGGCTCACGGGGCTCGAGCGCGGCGTCGCCGCCCACCACGCCGGCATGCTGCCCGCCTTCAAGGAGGTGGTGGAGGAGCTCTTCCAGAAAAAGCTGGTCAAAGCTGTGTTCGCCACCGAGACCCTGGCGCTCGGCATCAACATGCCGGCCCGCACGGTCGTGCTCGAGAAGCTCGAGAAGTTCAACGGCGAGGCCCGCGTGCCGATCACGCCGGGGGAGTACACGCAGCTCACCGGGCGCGCGGGTCGCCGCGGCATCGACGTCGAGGGCCACTCGGTGATCCAGTGGCAAGACGGACTCGACCCGCAGGCTGTCGCCTCGCTCGCCTCCCGCCGCACCTACCCGCTCAACTCGAGCTTCAAGCCCACGTACAACATGGCCGTGAACCTCATCGAGCAGTTCAGCAGGGAGCGGGCCCGCGACATCCTCGAGTCGTCGTTCGCGCAGTTCCAGGCCGACCGGGCCGTCGTGGACCTGGCACGCAAGGTGCGCAGCCAGCAGGAATCGCTGGCCGGCTACGAGAAGTCGATGACCTGCCACCTGGGCGACTTCCGCGAGTATTCCACCATCCGGCGCGAGCTCACCGACCTCGAGCGCAAGGGCAACTCGCGCGCCGACACCCAGACCCGCGCCCAGCGCGACAAGCGGCAGAACCAGCTGATGACGCTGCGCAAGCGCCTCAAGCAGCACCCCTGCCACACCTGCCCCGATCGCGAGAACCACGCGCGCTGGGCCGAGCGCTACTGGCGCCTGAAGAAGCAGACCGACGAACTGGGATCGCAGATCCGCAGCCGCACGGGCGCCGTCGCGCGCATCTTCGACCGCGTCTCCGACGTGCTGCTCGAGCTGGGCTACCTCGCGCGCGACGAGCACGGCGCCGTCACCGCGACCGCCGACGGGCGGATGCTGCGCCGCATCTACGGCGAGCGCGACCTCCTCGTCGCCGAGTGCCTCCGCCAGGGGGTGTGGAACGACCTCGACCCGGCCGGGCTCGCCGCCATGGCCGCCGCGCTCATCTACGAGCCGCGCCGCGACGAGGGCCAGGTCTCGGACCGGTACCTGCCGAAGGGCGCGTTCCGGCCGGCCCTCGACCGCACGACGGACCTCTGGGCGAAGCTGGATGACATCGAGCGCGACCACCGCCTTCCCGGCAGCAACCCGATCTCCACCGGGCTCTCGCTGGCGATGAACCGCTGGGCGCAGGGCGCGCCGCTCGACGCGGTGCTGCGGGATGCCGAGCTGGCGGCCGGCGACTTCGTGCGCCTCACCAAGCAGACCATCGACCTGCTCGACCAGCTCTCGGTCGTGGCCGACGCCCCCGTCGGCCGCACGGCGCGGACCGCGCTCGACGCGATCCGCCGCGGCATCGTGGCGTACTCGTCCGTCGCCTAGCGGCTTTCCCGCAGGTGGGCGGGTCGAGCTTGTCGAGACCGCATCGACGCAGTTTCCAGCAACCACAACTTAGGCTGTACCGGTGCACCCGAGACGCCAGCCGGCCACCCTGCCGATAGCGGTTCTCGCTGCCGCCATCGCCGGCGTGCTCATCGCCACGGCCTTCCCGCACCCCGGCGTCTGGCCGATGGCCTTCGTCGGCACGGCGCTCATGATGTGGTCGGTGATCGGCCGCCGCTTCTGGAGCTCGCTGCTGGTCGGCTGCGTGGGCGGCTTCGCGTTCTTCGGCAGCCTGATCTTCTGGATCACCGTCTACCTCGGCCCCGTTCCGTGGCTCGCCCTCGCCGGCCTCGAGGCCATCTTCTATGGGCTCGGGATGACCCTCATCGCCCTGGCCTGGCGCTTCGTGCCGCGCATCTGGCCCGGGTTCGGAGGGCGGATGCTGGCCCTGCCCGCCGTGCTCGCCGGCCTCTGGACCCTCCGCGAGGCGATCAGCGCCGTGTGGCCGTACGGCGGTTTCTCATGGGGAAGACTGGCGTTCTCTCAGTCCGACAGCCCCTTCTCCTCGCTGGTCGCCTGGCTGGGCGTCTCCGGGCTGAGCTTCGCGATGGCGTTCCTCTCGGCCGTGCTGCTGCAGCTGGTGCGGGAGACGTCGTTCCGGTGGAGCGCGCGGGGCGTGGTGGCGGCATCCGTCGCCCTCGTGCTGGTCGCCTTCCCCGCCTGGCCCGAGTTCGACAAGGGCACGATCACCGTCGCCGCGGTGCAGGGCAACTCGAACTCGGGGCTGTTCGCGAAAATCTCACCCGGCGACTCGCTCAACGACCACCTCAACGCCACGCTGCCGGTCGTGGGCAAGAAGGTCGACGTGCTGGTCTGGCCCGAGAACGCGTCCGACATCGATCCGCAGCGCAACGACTACGCGGCGCAGGAGCTCGACTACATCCAGAAGAAGGTGGGCGCCCCGCTCGTCACGGGCACCATCACCGAGGACTCGAAGGGGCGCACCTACAACAGCGTGCTGCTCTGGGAGAACGGCAAGACGATCGACCAGTACGACAAGATCCACCCGGTGCCGTTCGCCGAATACCTGCCGAACCGCTCGTTCTGGTACCCGCTCGCGCCGTCGCTCTTCGACATGGTGCCGCGGGACTACAGCTTCGGCACGCGCAACAACGTCTTCTCGATCAAGGATGCCGTGGCCGGCATCGCGATCTGCTTCGACATCGTCGACGACTCGCTCATGAAGCAGATGGTGGACAGCGGCGCC
>JAODAU010000223.1 GCA_025463615.1 Microbacteriaceae bacterium
GACTGCCAGCTGCGCTGGAAGCGGTCGTTGAGCTCGGTGGGGGAGCGGTAGTTGAGCAGCGCCATCCTGCGTGCCAGGGCGAGGCCGCGGTACGGGCCCTCGCCGTCCGGCGCCTCGTAGTAGTCGCCGTCGGCGAAGCGTGGGTCGATGCGGATCGCCTCGATCTGCACCGAGTTGAGCGCGATCTGGTCGGCGCTGGAGATCGGGGGAGCGGCCAGGATGGCGACCCGGTCGAGCCGGTCGGGGTACGAGATCGCCCACTCGAGCGACTGCATGCCGCCCATCGACCCGCCGAGCACAGCGGCCCAGCGGTCGATGCCGAGGGCGTCGGTGAGGGCGAGCTGGGCATCCACCTGGTCACGGATGGTGAGGTAGGGGAAGCGGGCCGCCCACTCGCGGCCGTCGGGAGCGAAGGATGCCGGGCCCGTGCTGCCCTGGCAGCCGCCCAGCATGTTCGGCGCGACGACGAACCAGGTGTCCGTGTCGATGGCCTTGCCGGGGCCGACGAGACCCGACCACCAGCCGGCCGTCGGATGCCCCGGGCCAGCGGCCCCGACCACGTGGCTGTCGCCGGTGAGCGCGTGCAGCACCAGCACCGCGTTGCGGCCGTCCGGGGCCAGCGTTCCCCACGTCTCGTAGGCGATGCGGGCGGTCGGCAGCGTGCCGCCGCGCTCGAGCGCGCGGGCCCCGATCGAGGCGAAGAGGCGGTCGCCGGGCGGGTCGCCCTCGCGCCACGCGCCGGTCGCCGCGGGCTTGCCGGTGAGGGCCCTGGCGTTGGCGTCGGTGACGAAGCTCGCGGGGGCCGCATCCTCGGGGGTCTGCCAGTCCATAACATCCCCAGTATTGCCGAACGACGAAGGGCTCCGGACCATTATTACGGTCCGGAGCCCTTCGCCAGGGGTGGTGCTACGCGGTCTGGGCCGCCTTCGTCACCGCGCGGGCGGCGGCGAAACCGGTCTCGAGGTCGGCGAGGATGTCGTCGATGTTCTCGAGGCCGACCGACAGCCGCACCAGGCCGGGCGTGACGCCCGCGGTGAGCTGCTGCTCGGGCGTGAGCTGCGAGTGCGTGGTCGACGCCGGGTGGATGATGAGGCTGCGCACGTCGCCGATGTTGGCGAGGTGGCTGAACAGCGAGACGCTGTCGACCAGGGCGCGGCCGGCATCCACCCCGCCCTTGAGCTCGAACGAGAGCACCGCGCCGACACCGAGCGGGGCGTACTCGTTGGCCTTGGCGTACCACGGGCTGGACGGCAGGCCGGAGTAGTTGACCGACGCGACATCCTCGTGGCTGTCGAGCCACTCGGCGACCGCCTGGGCGTTCTGCACGTGGCGCTCGACGCGCAGGCTGAGCGTCTCGATGCCCTGGATGAGCTGCCACGCGCTGGCCGGCGCGATGGACGAACCGAGGTCGCGCAGCAGCTGCACGCGGGCCTTGATGATGTACGCGATGCCGTCGCCGAGCACGGTCGTGTAGCTGGCGCCGTGGTAGCTCGGGTCGGGCTCGGTGAGGCCCGGGAACTTCTCCACGTTCTTCGACCACTCGAACTTGCCGCCGTCGACGATGATGCCGCCGATGACCGTGCCGTGGCCGCCGAGGAACTTGGTGGCGGAGTGCACCACGATGTCCGCGCCGTGCTCGAACGGGCGGATCAGGTACGGCGTGGCGATCGTGTTGTCCACGATGAGCGGCACGCCGTTCTGGTGCGCCACGTCGGCGACGAGCTTGATGTCGAGGATGTTGATCTTCGGGTTGCCGATGGTCTCGGCGAAGTTGAGATTGGTGTTCGGTCGCACGGCGGCCGCCCACTAGGCTGGGTCATACTGGTCCTCAAAGAAAGTGGTCTCGATGCCGAGCTTGGCCTGCGTGTACTTGAACAGGTTGTATGTGCCGCCGTAGATCGACGACGACGAGACGATGTGGTCGCCGGCCTGCGCGATGTTGAGCACGGCGAAGGTCTCGGCGGCCTGGCCCGAGGCGACCAGCAGCGCTGCCGTGCCGCCCTCGAGCGCGGCGACGCGCTGCTCGACGACATCCTGCGTCGGGTTCTGGATGCGGGTGTAGATGTTGCCGAACTCGGCGAGCGCGAACAGGTTCTTCGCGTGCTCCGCGTTGTTGAACACGTACGACGTGGTCTGGTAGATCGGGGTGGCGCGGGCGTTGGTGACCGGGTCGGGCTGCGCACCCGTGTGGATCTGCTTGGTCTCGAACTTCCACGCTGCGGCGTCGCTCATCGGGTGCTCCTTGGATCAAAAGTGAAATCGGTGGCGGGCGGACCGGATGCCCACTCGCAAGCGAGCCTAGGCACCGCACCTGTGGCGGGCAATGGATGCCGCAATACGACGTAATCGGGGCTTGATATTGCGGCACTAGTCATGCAAGAGTAGTCGCGTGTCATCCGTACGCCTCTTCATCCTGGGATCGCTCGCCGAGCGCGGCCCCATGCACGGCCACGCCCTCAACGCCCTGGCGGAGGAGGAGCACGTGCACCTCTGGACCGACATCGCGCCGAGCGGCGTCTACGGCGCGATCAAGCGGCTGGCGCACGAGGGACTGATCGTCGAGGAGCGGGTCGAGAAGCAGGGCAACTACCCGGCGCGGCAGGTCTACGCGATCAGCGACTCCGGGCGCGCGCTGCTGGGCGAACTGCGGATCGAGGGCCTCACCGAGGTCGTCTCCAAGCACGACCCGTTCGACCTGGCGTTCGCCCGGCTCGACCCGGATCGGCTCGACGAGCTGCAGGGCATCATCGAGGGCCGCCTCGCCCGCCTGCGCTCCGACTACGACGAGAAGGCGGACCACATCGCCGAGATCGACCAGTACCTCACCCTCGCCGAGAAATGGAACCTGCGGCACCGGCTGGTGCGCTGGCAGGCCGAGATCGACTGGCACGAAGAACTTCTGAAATCGCTACCCGAGATCATCGCCGACGAACAAGAGCGTCAGCGCACGAAAGGACACAACTGATGAGCGAACACGCAGCATC
>JAODAU010000265.1 GCA_025463615.1 Microbacteriaceae bacterium
CCCAGCCCCACCTCGTTGTCGATGCGGGCGCCGGCCGGGATGCGGCCGTCGAGAATGGCGGCCTCGATGCGGCTGGCGAGCTGGTAGTAGAGCGGGATGGGACCCGACCGATCGATGTCGATGAACATCGACATCGGGAGGGTCTCATCGGTCGTCTGCATTTGTGCTGACATTATCACTCCGACAGTGCTGGACTTTGTTAGTACATTCGCACATGATAAGAGGATGACTTCACCCCTCCTCCGAATGGTGCAGACCACCGAGACCGTGCTGTGGAACGATTCCGCCGACCCCGACGAGCTGGCGCGGTCCATCGCGTTCGGTGCGGTGGGCGCCACCTGCAACCCGGTGATCGCCTACACGGCCATCGCGGCGCATCCGGAGGTCTGGGTGCCGAGGCTGCGCGAGCTGGCGGAGCGGTACCCCACCGCCACCGAGTCCGAGATCGGCTGGAAGGCCGTCGAGCGCCTCAGCGTCGAGGCCGCCCGCCTGCTCGAGCCCGCGTTCGAGAAGTACCACGGCCGCAACGGGCGCCTCTCGGTGCAGACCGACCCGCGCCTGCACCGGGATGCCGCGGCGCTCGTGGAGCAGGCCGTGCACTTCGACTCGCTCGCCCCCAACATCATCGTGAAGATCCCCGCGACCCGCGTCGGCATCGAGGCCATCGAGGAGGTGACGGCCCGCGGCATCAGCGTCAACGCGACCGTCTCGTTCACCGTCGCCCAGGCGATGGCGGTCGGCGAGGCCGTCGAGCGCGGGCTTGTGCGACGCAGGGCCGAGGGGGGCGACACGTCGTGGATGGGCCCGGTCTGCACGATCATGGGCGGTCGGCTGGATGACTGGCTCAAGCACGTCGTCGCGCGCGACCGCGTGCTGGTCGACCCCGGCATCCTCGAGTGGGCCGGCGTCGCGGCGCTCAAGCGCGCCTACGCGCTCTACCGCGAGCGCGGTTTCGAGACGCGGATGCTGTCGGCCGCCTTCCGCAACCACCTGCAGTGGAGCGAGCTGGTGGGCGGCGACCTCGTCGTGTCGCCGCCGTTCGACTGGCAGCTGCGCTTCCAGGAGAGCTCGCTCACGGGCGAGCCACGCATCGACGTGCCGGTCGATCCCGCGATCATCGAGCAGCTCACGGCGGCCACGCCGGAGTTCTCGCGCGCCTACGAGCCCGACGGCATGACCGTCGACGAGTTCGAGTCGTTCGGCGCCTCGGCGGTCACGCTGCGGCAGTTCCTCGACGCCGACGCGAAGCTCGATGCCCTGGTTCGCGACGTGCTGGTTCCCGCCCCCTGATCCGTGCTACATTACCGCTAAGTGAATCGCGGTTAGTGATTCGCTCCCGGTAGGTCGAGGAGGATCACGGTGACGGTTCCCGCAAGCGCGGTCGGCACGGAGCTGGCGCCGCTGACCGCCACGATCGAACGCGGCAGGCTGCGTTTCTTCGCCGAGGCGATCGGCGAGACCGACCCGACCTACACCGATCTCGACGCGGCGGTCGAGGCGGGCTACCCCGACCTCCCGGTGCCCCCGACCTTCCTCTTCGGCCTCAAGCTCGACGGGCCCGACCCGTTCGGCTGGATGCGGGAGCTCGGCATCGACCTGCGCTACGTGCTGCACGGCACCCAGCGCTTCGCCTACCAGCGGATGGTGTTCGCCGGCGAGCACGTCACCTTCCGCCCGCGCATCTCCGAGGTCTTCGACAAGCGCGGCGGCGCCCTCGAGTTCGTCACCCTCGAGACCGCCGTCACGCGCGACGACGTGCCGGTCGCCACCCTCGGCGAGACGATCGTCGTGCGCCACCCCGAGCTGGAGGCCGCCCGATGATCGACCTGACGACGGCGCAGGTCGGCACCGAGCTCCCGACGCTGGAGCTGCCCGCGATCAGCCGCACGACCCTCGCGCTCTTCGCGGGGGCCTCGGGCGACCACAACCCGATCCACCTCGACCTGGATGTCGCGAAATCGGCCGGCCTCGACGACGTGTTCGCCCAGGGGATGCTGTCGATGGCGTACCTCGGCCGCCTGCTCACGGGCTGGGTGCCGCAGGAGCTGATCCGCTCGTTCGAGGTGCGGTTCGCCGCGATCACCCCGATCCACGGTCGGCCCACCTGCACCGGCCGGGTCGCCTCCATCGAGGAGGTGGATGGCGAGCGCCTGGCCACCCTGGACCTCGCCGTCACGCTCGCCGACGGCACCGTCACGCTCAGCGGCGGCGCCGTCGTCGTCGTCAACTGAAAAGGAAACAGTCCATGGCAACACTCGACGGCAAGGTCGCGCTGGTCTCCGGCTCCGGCCGCGGCATCGGGCGCGAGATCGCGCTCAAGCTCGCGAGCGAGGGCGCGCGGGTGGTCGTCAACGACCTCGACGCCGAGCCCGCGAACGAGACGGTGGCCGACATCGTCGCCGCGGGCGGACAGGCGGTCGCCTGCATCGGCAGCGTGACCGACGCGGACTTCGGCGAGCGCTTCGTGCAGACCGCCGTGGACACCTACGGCGGGCTGGACATCATCGTCAACAACGCCGGGTACACCTGGGACAGCGTGATCCAGAAGATGACGGACGAGCAGTGGGACGCGATTCTCGACGTGCACCTGAAGGCGCCGTTCCGCATCCTGCGCGCCGCGCAGCCCGTGATCTCGGCCGCCGCCAAGCGCGAGGTCGCCGAGAACGGCGTCGCCACCACCCGCAAGGTGGTCAACATCTCGTCGATCGCCGGGCTCGGCGGCAACGCCGGCCAGGTCAACTACTCGACGGCGAAGGCGGGCGTGGTGGGCCTCACCAAGACCCTCGCCAAGGAGTGGGGCCGCTACAACGTCACGGTGAACGCGGTGGCCTTCGGCTACATCAAGACGCGCCTCACCGACACCGAGGGCGCCGACCACATCGAGGTCGCGGGCAACTCCATCAAGGTGGGCATGAGCAAGGAGCTGCACGCCATGACCGAGCAGCTGATCCCGCTCGGCCGAGCCGGCACGCCGCAGGATGCCGCGGGTGCCGTCTACCTCTTCTGCCTGCCCGAGTCCGACTACATCAGCGCGCAGGTCGTCGTCTGCGGCGGAGGGTTCTTCATCTGATGAAGCGGCGACTGTACGACGCGGAGCACGAGGCCTACCGGGCCACCGTGCGCGACTACCTCCAGCGCGAGGTCGTGCCCGCCTACCCGACGTGGGTGCAGAACAGGATCGTCTCCCCCGACCTGTACACCGGGCTGGCGGCCATCGGCGCGCTCGGCCACGGCATCCCGGCCGAGTACGGCGGATCGGGTGTGAACGACTTCCGCTACAACCTCATCCTCACCGAGGAGGCGACGCGCGCCAGGGTGTTCCCGGCGATCGTCGGCCCGAGCCTGGTGATCGACATCATCGCGCCGTACATCGTGGACATGGGCACCGACGAGCAGAAGGCGCGCTGGTTGCCCGGCGTGGTCGCCGGCGAGACGGTGCTGGGGATCGCGATGACGGAGCCGGGCACGGGCTCGGACCTGGCCGGCATCCAGACCACCGCCGTTCGCGACGGCGACGAGTGGGTCGTGAACGGCACCAAGAAGTTCATCGGCAACGGCCTCAACGCGGGCCTCGTGATCGCCGCCGTGCGCACCGGCGAGGACCGCCACCGCGGCCTCAGCTTGCTCGTGATCGAGACGGATGCCCCCGGCTACCACGCGCGCAACCTCGACAAGGTGGGCATGCACGCCCACAACACCACCGAGCTCACGTTCACCGACCTCCGCGTGCCCGCGGCCAACATGCTCGGCGCGGAGGGCGACGGATTCCTCGGCCTCACCCGCAACCTCGCGCAGGAGCGGGTCACGGCATCCGCTCACGCCGTCGCCACCGCGATCGTCGCCCTCGAGCTCACGATCGACTACGTGCGCGAGCGCCAGACGTTCGGCAGGCCGGTCGGCGCGAACCAGACCGTGCGCTTCACGATCGCCGAGCTGTCGACCGAGATCGACATCGCGCAGGCCTTCGTCGACCGCTGCGTGCTGGCGCTCAACGACGGCGACCTCACCCCGGTCGACGCCGCGAAGGCCAAGTGGTGGACGACCGAACTGCTCTGGCGCGTGCTCGACACCGGCGTGCAGCTGCACGGCGGAAACGGCTACCTGCCCGAATACCCGATCACCCAGCTCTGGCTCGATTCCCGCGCGCAGCGCATCTACGCGGGCAGCACCGAAATCATGAAGGACCTCATCGGCAAATCGATGAAACTCGGCTAATTCAGCACCACTCAGTTCTCAAAGGAGAGACACGATGGAAATCACACAGCCGCTTCACCGGGCGCTCCAGCTCACCCCCGACCGCCCGTACACGATCCTGGGCGACCGGGTGCGCACCGTCGCCGAGTCGGCCGACCGCACCGCCCGCCTCGCCGGCGCGCTGCAGGGGCTCGGCGCGGTTGCGGACGACCGCATCGCGATCCTCTCGCTCAACTCCGACATCTTTCACGAGACGCTGCTCGGCGTGCCGTGGGCCGGCGGCGTGGTCGTGCCGGTGAACTTCCGCTGGAGCGCCACGGAGATCAGCCAGTCGCTCGAGGAGTGCGGCGTCGGCATCCTCATCGTCGACGACATGTTCCTCGACCTCGCCGCGGCCGTGCTGCCGCTCTGCCCCGGCCTCACCACCGTGATCCACTCCGGCGAGAAGCCGACGCCCGAGGGGATGCGGCGCTACGAGGAGCTGCTCGCCGCGACCCAGCCGGTGGAGGACGCCCGCCGCGGCGGCGCCGACCTCTACGGCATCTTTTACACCGGCGGCACCACCGGCGTGCCGAAGGGCGTGGTGCTGTCCCATGACAACATGATGACCTCGGCCTTCGGATGCGTCGCCTCCGGCGAGTTCCTCACCTCCGAGGGGCGCCTGATGCACGTGGCGCCGATGTTCCACCTGGCCGACATCGCCTCGTGGACCGGCGGCCTCATCCTCAACTCGACGCACATCTTCGTGCCGGCCTTCACGCCGGCCGGGGCGCTGGCCACGATCGAGAAGCAGGGCGCCACCGACGTGCTCGTCGTGCCGACCATGCTGCAGATGATGGTCGACTCGCCCGAGGCCCACGACCATGACCTCTCGTCGATGCGGCACATCGTCTACGGCGCCTCCCCGATCTCCGAGGCGCTGCTCGACCGGGCGGCCGCGCTGTTCCCGCAGGCGACGTTCCTGCAGGCCTACGGCATGAGCGAGCTGGCGCCGGTGGCGACGATGCTGCTCATGGCCGACCACCAGCATCCGGAGCACCGCCGCTCGGCGGGCCGCGCCGGCTGGCACGTGGAGGTGCGCGTGGTCGACGAGAACGACGCGGAGGTGCCGCGCGGCATCGTCGGCGAGATCGTCGCCCGCGGCGGCGCCACGATGGTCGGCTACTGGAAGCGCCCGGAGGAGACCGCCGAGGCGCTGCGCGGCGGCTGGATGCACACCGGCGACGGCGGCTACATGGACGACGAGGGCTACGTCTTCGTGGTCGACCGCATCAAGGACATGATCATCACCGGCGGCGAGAACGTGTACTCGATCGAGGTGGAGAACGTGGTGGCGAAGCATCCGGCGGTCGCGGCCGTGGCCATCATCGGGCTTCCGGACGAGCAGTGGGGCGAGCGCGTGCACGCGGTCGTGGTGCTGCAGCCCGGCCAGTCGGTCACGCTCGACGCGCTGCAGGAGCTCAGCCGCAAGCACATCGCCGGCTACAAGATCCCGCGCAGCCTCACCTTCACCGAGGCGCTGCCGCTCTCGGCGCAGGGCAAGGTGCTCAAGCGCGACCTGCGCGCGCAGCTCCGTGAGGCGGTGCCGGCCTCGTGAAACTCTTCACCCGCACCGTCGGCTCGGGCTCCCGCAGCGCCGCGCTCGTGCACGGCGCGTCCATGAGCGGGGATGCCTGGCGCGATCTCACCCCGTACCTCCTCGAGCACGACCTCACCCTCACCCTCGTGGACCAGCGCGGCCACGGCGACAGCCCGCGGGCCAGCAGCTACCGCATCGAGGATTTCGTGGGCGACCTGGTGGAGACGCTGCCGACCGGGCTGGACATCCTGATGGGTCAGTCGCTCGGCGGCCTCACCGGCGCCTGGGCGTCGGCGGAGCTGAAGCCGAAGCGGTACATCGGGGTCGACCCGGCGCTGCGGCTGAAGCCGTTCGAGTCGTGGCTGATCCCCGTGCTGGGGCCGATCCAGACGAAGTTCCCGGACTGGGCCGTGCGTCGCACGCTGCCCATGACGGCGCCGGCGGACACGCTGCAGCGCGTGCGCGCGCAGTGGGCCAAGTGGGATGCGTCCTGCCTGCGCGACATCAAGCGCTCCTACGAGGCGCGGCCGTTCCCCGCCGCGCCGCCGGCCGTGCCCTCCACCATCGTGCTGGCCGATCCGAGTTTCGCGGTGAAGCCGTCGTACGCGCAGGAGCTGCGGGACGCCGGCTGGGATGTGCGCGTGATGTCCGGCGGCGTGCACGACCTGCACATCCAGGACCCCCGCCGCCTGGCGGAGATCCTGCGCGACGTGCTGGAGCCCGTCCCCGCGCGCTAGCGCTCGGCCGGGCGGTAGGCGGTGACCACGGCGGCCCCGCCGAGGCCGATGTTGTG
Source organism: Microbacteriaceae bacterium (assembly GCA_025463615.1). Next base: position 6,567 of record JAODAU010000265.1, read on the forward strand.
CTGCAGGGCGACGGTGGCGCCATCCACCTGTCGCCTGTCTGCCGTGCCGCGCAGCTGCCAGGTGAGCTCGGCACACTGCGCCAGGCCAGTGGCGCCGAGCGGATGTC
>JAODAU010000328.1 GCA_025463615.1 Microbacteriaceae bacterium
GTCATGACCCGAACCCCCCGATGACGCCCCCGCGTCTTGCCGACAATCTACGCCTGTTCATGTGCCCATGGTGGCAAACCCCCTACAACTGGGGGTGAACGGGGGCTAGACGGGAACGGACATCCACGCGACGCCGGAGAGGTCGATCTCCCGGGCGTTCGCCTTCTCCAGCAGCACCATGAGCACCGCGTCGCAGGCCGAGCAGCGCGCGATGTAGGCGTGCGGCTTGATGTAGACCATGGCCCGGGCGATCACGGCCACGTCGCCGCAGCTGCTGCAGCGGATGGAGGCCATGGTGGCGTCGAACTCGAACAGCTCCGAGAGCGGGCCGGCGAGGGCGTTGCCGTCGAGGTGGGACATCACTTGCCTCCGAATCGTTCGGTCTTGACCCTGGCCGGGTCGTGGCCCATCGCCACGAGGGCGTCGGCGACCGCCTCGACGAAGCCGGTGGGGCCGCAGATGAACACGGCGGGCATCTCCGAGGGCGGGAAGGTGAGCGCGGCGAGGTCGCCGGGGGAGAGCCGGCCGACGGGGCGCGGCCAGCCGGGCGGCGCCTGGCGCGTGTACGCCCAGGTCACCTCGACCCCGGGTGACGGGGTCGCGAGCTCGGTGCGGAAGAACGCGTCATCCGGGGTCCGCACCGAGTAGAGCAGGCGGAACGGCGACATGTTCGCCGAGGCCGTGCGGGAGCGCAGCATCGCCATGAGCGGCACGACGCCGGAGCCGCCGGCGATGAGCTGCACCTTGTCCATCTGCTCGGGGCGCCAGACGAACCAGCCGCCCAGCGGCCCGCGCACCTCCACCTGGTCGCCGACCTGCACGTCGTCGACGAGGTACGGCGAGACCTCCCCGTCGGGCAGCTTGTCGACGGCGAGCTGGATGCGCGGCTGCGGCCCGCTCGACGCCAGCGAATACGACCGGACGGCCTGGTAGCCGTCCGGGGCGGTGAGGCGCACATCCACGTGCTGTCCGGCGACGTTGCCGCCCCAGTCGGGCACGTCGAGCTCCAGGGTGCGGCCCGACGGGGTCTCGGCGTGCGCGCTCGCGACGGTGGCGACCTTCCAGATGCCGACCTGCGGGGCCGGGCTCACCAATACCGCTGTTCTTTCCAGGGGTCGCCGTAGAGGTTGTAGCCGTTCTGCTCCCAGAAGCCGGGGTCGTCGCGGGGCATCGTGGTGATGCCGCGGATCCACTTGGCGCTCTTCCAGAAGTAGAGATGCGGCACGAGCAGCCGGGCCGGCCCGCCGTGCTCGGGGTCGAGGTCCTTGCCGTCGAAGTCGAACGCGATCCAGGCCTTGCCGCCCATCAGGTCGGCGAGCGGCACGTTCGTGGTGTACCCGCCGTAGCTGTGCGCCATCGTGTACTCGTGCTTGGTCTCGATGCCGGCGAAGAGGCTGTCCAACGAGACGCCGCGCCACTTGGTGCCGAGCTTCGACCAGCGGGTCACGCAGTGGATGTCGGTGCCGATGTCCTCGATCGGCAGCTGGTGCAGCTGCTCCCAGCTCCACTTCGTGCCGCCATTCTCGGTGACGATCGAGAACTCCCAGTCGGCGGTGTCGATGCGCGGCGTCGGGCCGGCGGAGAGCACGGGGAAGTCTTCGGTGAGGTACTGGCCGGGCGGGAGGGACTCGTCGCTCTCACGCCTGCGACTGCCGAAACCCCTGGAGATGACTGCCATGGTGCGCCTCCTCTGATCTGCCTCCAGCGTAGTGCGCGCGGCGCTCGTGCGGCAGGCGGTCCCTGAGGTTCTCGAAGGGCCGCTTCGAGTGCCTCAGCGACCGGTCACTGTGCGAGGGCCTCGTTGCTCATCAGCTGCAGCACGGTCGGCTGCGGGTCGAAGGTCGCGACCGCCACCGCCTTGCGCACGTATTCGGTGTCCGTGGCCTGCCGCAGCAGGAAGTCGGCGAGGTCGCGGCGAGAGGTGAAGCGGCCGCGGATGAAGTCGGCGGACGCGCGGTAGTCGGTCACGGCATCCGTGCCGAAGAGGCCGGAGGGGCGCACGATCGTCCAGTCCAGGTCGCTCGCCTGGACGATACGCTCCATGCGCAGCATGTCGGCGTAGAGCTGCTTGCCCATCGTGTTCGTGATCACGGGCTTGAGCACGCGCTCGAACAAGAAGCCGCCGCCGGTGTCGCGGAACCGCTCCTGCGGGTCGGTCGCGCTCGAGGACACGACCACGAGGCGGCGGATCCCCTGGGCGTCGAGCGCGTCCACGAGGTTGCGTGCGGAGACCGAGTAGAGGGTGATCGGCTTGCGGCCGTAGGGCACGCCGAGGGCGGAGAGCACGGCATCCGCGCCCCGCACGGCCTCGGTGACGGATGCCGCGTCCAGCGCATCGCCCGCGAACACGTCGAGCCGCTCGTGTTCCATCCCGAACGATTCCGGGTGGCGGGTCACCGCGCGCACGAGGTGCCCGGCGGCGAGCGCATCCTCGACGAGCAGCCTGCCTGTCGGGCCGTTGGCCCCGAAGATGACAAGATCCATGGAGAGTCTCCTTTGAGAGTTATACTGTACGAGGAACATATCATATGGAAACCAAATTAAATCGGCCCGATCGTGCGAAGCGACGCCACCTCGTGCTCGAGGTGAAGGCGTCGCTGCGCGAGGTGCGCAACCAGCTGTCGCTGCTCAACCGCCAGGTCGGCTCGCGCATCGAGCTGCGCGACATCGACCTCGACACCGTCGACCTGCTGTCGCAGGCCGGGCCGCTGAGCCCGAGCGTGCTCGCGCGGCGGCTGGGGCAGCATCCGGCCACCGTCACCGGCATCGTCGACCGGCTCGAGCGCGACGGCTGGGTGACCCGGGAGCGGGCATCCGACGACCGGCGGGCCGTGCTCGTGCGGGCGGTGCCGGAGCGCAACTCCGAGGTGCTGGAGCAGTACACGGGCATGAACGACGCGATGGACGGGCTGCTCGCCGGCTACAGCGAGGAGCAGCTCGAGACCATCGCCGGGTTCCTGCGCGCGAGCGCCGAGGCGGGGGCCGCCGCCACCGAGGCGCTGCAGCGCGCGTAGGCTCGGTGGATGACGTCCCTCGCGCTCGGAATGCCGGCCATCCGCCGCTCCCCGGGCACGATGCCGCCCACCGACGGGCGGCCGGACGTCGCCGGGCTCGTCGACCGCTTCGGCCGCACCGCGCGCGACCTCCGCATCTCGGTCACCGAGAAGTGCTCGCTGCGCTGCACCTACTGCATGCCGGAACAGGGACTGCCAGCGATCCCGCGCGAAGATCTGCTGACGCCGACCGAGATCGCTCGGCTGGTGGGCATCGGG
>JAODAU010000341.1 GCA_025463615.1 Microbacteriaceae bacterium
TTGCGGTAGCCGAGCCCGAACGCGAGGAACAGGGCCACCGGCATCACGACGGTGAAGACGAGGGTGCGGCGGTTGCGCATCCTGCGTTTGATCTCGATGCCGAGGAAGGTGAGGTTGAAGCCGCCGATGTGCGGCCCGGTACGGTCGAGCCGCACGGCTGCTGTCGGGGTCATTGACGTTCCTTAGTCGTTGTCCGAGGTGAGCGCGATGAACGCCTCCTCGAGGTTGTGGGAGGTGATCTCGACGTCGGAGGCGTCGGTCTTCGTGAGGAGGTAGCGGGCCACGGCATCCGAGTCCCGGGTGCGGATGAGCGCCGAGTCCGCGCGCAGCTCCACCGAGTCGACTCCCGGCAGGGCGGCCAGCGCCGCCTGGTCGACGCCGGTGACGGATGCCCGCACCGTGCGCCCCGCCGACAGCCCCTTGATCTCGGCAGCGCTGCCGTCCGCGACCACCTTGCCGTGCCGCACGAGCACGATCCGGTCGGCGTAGGCGTCGGCCTCGTCGAGGTAGTGGGTGGCGAAGATCACCGTGCGGCCGCGCTCGGCGTCCTGGCGGATGGCGCTCCAGAACTCGCGGCGGCCCTCGACGTCCATGCCGGTCGTCGGCTCGTCGAGGATCAGCAGGCCGGGGTCGGAGAGCAGCGCCATGGCGAAGCGAAGCCGCTGCTGCTGCCCGCCCGAGGCCTTCTTCACCAGCCGGTCGCCGATGTCCAGGATGCCGGCGCGGGCCAGCACCTCGTCGACGGGCCGCGGGTCGCTGAACAGCGTGGCCGTGAGCTGCACGGTCTCCCGCACCGTCACGTCCTGCAGCAGGCCGCCGGTCTGCATGACCGCCGAGACCAGCCCGTGGGCGATCGCGTTGCGCGGCGAGCGCCCGAAGATGCTCACGCTGCCGGAGTCCGGCTTGGTGAGGCCGAGGAACATGTCGATGGTGGTGGTCTTGCCCGCGCCGTTCGGCCCGAGGAAGGCGACGATCTCGCCGGGCTGCACGTCGAGCGAGATGCCGTCGACCGCGCGCACGCTGCCGAACGACTTGGTGAGCGAGTCCGCGCTCACGGCGGCCAGCTGCTGCTGCGCGCCGGTCGCGGCGGGGGAAAGGGTGTTCTGCGTCATGGATCCAGCGTGCCGCGGCATCCGCCCCGGCGCCCCGGACGGCCGTCACCGTGTGGGCATGACATTTGTCACTCGCGTAGTGTTGTCGGGTCACTCCCGGTTTCCGGTCAGCTTTCGCATAGCTGGCCGACGGATACTCGGATGTCCTCCCTGCCACAAGAAAGCAGCCCCGTGCCCAAAATCTTCCGCGCCCTCGCCCTCGCCGGCGTCGTCGCGCTCTCCGTCTCCGCCCTCGCCGCCTGCTCGTCGTCCACGACCGCGAGCTGCACCCCGACCAAGGCCGGCGCCAGCTCCGACAAGGTGAAGGTCTCGGGCAAGGTCGGCAGCGCCCCGAAGGTGACCTTCTCGAAGGGCCTCACCGTCAAGACCACGCAGCGCACCGTCAACGTGACCGGCTCCGGCAAGGTGGCGGCCAAGGGCAGCAACGTCACCCTCGACTACGCCGTGTACAACGGCGCGACCGGCAAGAAGATCGAGGTCACCGGCTACACCGCCAAGACGGCCGTCGCCTTCACCCTCGACAAGACGAAGCTCATCCCCGGCCTCTATAAGGCCGTGCTCTGCGCGCCCGCCGGCTCCCGCGTGACCGCGGTCGTGCCGCCGGCCGACGCGTTCGGTTCGGCCGGTCAGTCCGACCTCGGCATCGGCGCCAAGGACAACATCGTCTTCGTGATCGACGTGGACAAGGTCGCGGCTGCGCCGAAGGTGCTCAAGAAGGCGAACGGCGCCGCGCAGGCGCCCAAGGCCGGGTACCCGACGGTGAAGCTCGCCGCGAGCGGTGAGCCGACCATCACGATGCCGACCACCCCGGCCCCGACGACGCTGATGATCACCGACCTCAAGAAGGGCACCGGCGCGACGGTCAAGGACGGCGCGACCGTCACCGTGCACTACACCGGCGCGATCTACGCCACCGGCAAGGTCTTCGACTCCAGCTGGACCCGCGGCACCCCCGCGACCTTCCAGACCACCGGCGTGATCCCCGGCTTCGGCAAGGCGCTGGTCGGGCAGAAGGTCGGCTCGCAGGTCATCGCGGTCATCCCGCCGGCCGACGGCTACGGCGCCACCCCTCCGGACGGATCGGGAATCGCCGCGACCGACACCCTCGTCTTCGTCGTGGACATCCTGGCGACGTCGTAGCGGCACTCCGCTAGCGTGGGCAGCATGCGCCGCGTCATCATCCTGGGTTCCACCGGCTCGATCGGCGTGCAGGCGCTCGACGTGATCGCGGCCAACCGCGACCGCTTCGAGGTCGTCGGGCTGGCCGCGGGCACGAACCGCGCCAAGGCCGAGGCCCAGGCGCGCGAGTTCGGCGTCGAGCACGTGGCGCTCGGCGAGGTCGAGGCCGAGCAGCTGGTGCGCACGGTGGGGGCGGATGTCGTGCTCAACGGCATCACGGGCAGCGTGGGCCTCGGGCCCACCCTCGCCGCGCTCGAGACCGGGGTGACGCTCGCGCTCGCGAACAAGGAGAGCCTCATCGTGGGCGGTGACCTGGTCACGGCCATCGCCGCGCCGGGGCAACTGGTGCCCGTGGACTCGGAGCACTCCGCGATCGCGCAGGCGCTGAGGGCGGGTGCGGCGTCGGAGGTCCGCAGGCTGGTGCTCACGGCATCCGGCGGCCCGTTCCGGGGGCGCAGCCGCGAGTCGCTGCGCAATGTGACGCCGGCCGAGGCGCTCGCCCACCCCACCTGGGACATGGGGCTGGTCGTCACCACCAACTCGTCGACGCTGGTGAACAAGGGGCTCGAGGTGATCGAGGCGCACCTGCTGTTCGGCGTGCCCTACGACGACATCGCGGTCACTGTGCACCCGCAGTCGATCGTGCACTCGATGGTCGAGTTCGTCGA
>JAODAU010000355.1 GCA_025463615.1 Microbacteriaceae bacterium
TCATTGCCTTGACCTTGTCGCCCGACTGCAGGAATCCCTCGGCGCGCTTGCGCTTGGTCTCGTAGTCGTGGGTGTCGATCTTCAGGCGGAAACGGACCTCTTTGAGGATCGTGTTGGTCTGGTTGCGATTGGCTTCTTTCGCCTTCTGCGCGGTTTCGTACTTGAACTTGCCGAAATCCATGATCTTGGCGACGGGAGGCTTGGAATTGGGAGCAACCTCGACCAGATCCAGGTCTGCCTCCTGGGCAAGACGAATAGCGTCTTCAATGCGCACCACACCGACCTGTTCGCCGTTCGGGCCAACAAGCCTGACCTCCGGTACGCGGATTCGGTCATTGGTTCGGGGATCGCTGATGTGTGACTCCTTAGTCGATATCTGTAGGCCAGACGAAGGAGAGGATTCACGCGCGGAAATGCCCTGAGGGAAATCAGTTCATCAACGGCGGCCCCTGATCTACCTCTCGGAAGAGGCGGGGGCTTACCCGGTAACCTTAGGAAGCGGTCAAGCGCGGGTGGGAGAATCTCCACTTTCGTTCCGAGACCAGCGAGGCCTCGAAGCCATCGACAATCATATCAGAGGATCCACCCGTGAGCGATAGCGTCCAGAACCCCGACTTCGACGAGACGGATGCCGCCCGCGACATTGCCGACGTGCCCGCCATCGAGGTCATCAACACCGTGGCCGTGCACCTGCTCAGCGCCGCCGCCGTGAAGTGCGGCCTGGCCGACGACCCGCGGAACCAGCTCGACCTCGACGAGGCCCGCAAGCTCATCAACGCCCTCGCGGGACTCGTCACCGCGGCGGCGCCCGACCTCGGCGACCAGCACTCGCGCGCGCTGCGCGACGGCCTGCGCTCGGTGCAGCTCGCCTTCCGCGAGGCCTCCGCCATGCCCGACGCCCCCGGCTTCGGCCCCGGCGAGAAGTGGACCGGGCCGGTCAACTAGCGTTCGTCAGGCGCACGCCCAGCGAGTCGACGCGCTCGGCGATCACCGCGCTCTCCGCCCAGCGCCGCTGCAGCCGCGCGAGCAGCGAGTCGAGCAGGGGCCGGTCGAGGCCGGTGACGAGGGCGAGCTCGACCCGCACCTCCGGGCCGGCGAGCCGGGCATCCGGGTCCCCGGTGGCCAGCGCGAGCGAGACGACGGCTGGCTCGTCGTCGATGGATGCCGCGAACGCGGCCACCACGTCGGCGTCCGAGTAGCTCGGCACCCACCCGACCGACCGCCCGATCGCCCAGACCGCCGGACGCCGCACCGCGAACTCGGTCTCGACCGAGGTCGGGTCGATGACCACGAGCTCGGTGTCCTCGCTCGCGGCGGCCAGCGCGACCCGCACGGCGTCGGCGGGCACCGGCCTTGCCTTGGGGTTCCACGCGCGCATCGCGTCGACCGAGCTGAACGCGGGCAGTACCGAGCGGCCGTCGGGGCCGGCGACCGTCACGATCGCCAGCTCCGCGCTCTTGTCGTGTCCGTGCTCGCTCATTCCGGCCTCGCCGAGGCGGGCGACGAGCGGGACGAGCAGCCGGGTGGTGCGCAGCACGTCGACCACGGCATCCGGGCCGCACTCCCCCGCGCGGAAGCGGGCGAGCACGGCGAGCAGGTCGGGCGACGCGCTGCCGTCGTCATCCGACGCGGCGGCGCCGTGGTCGAAGTGCCTGCCTTCCCACGGCACGCCCGCGGAATCGGTGCTCGCGCTCATGGTCAGCCCGCGACGGCGAGCGCCTCGACCAGGGTGAACGCGCCGGCGTAGAGCGCCTTGCCCACGATCGCGCTGTCGACCCCGAGCGGCACGAGCTCGCGGAGCGCCACCAGGTCGTCGAGGCTCGAGATGCCGCCGGACGCGACCACGGGCTTGTCGGTGCGCTCGGCGACCTGGCGCAGCAGCTCGATGTTGGGGCCGCGCAGCGTGCCGTCCTTGGTGACGTCGGTGACCACGTAGCGCGAGCAGCCCGCGCGCTCCAGGCGGTCGAGCACCTCGAAGAGGTCGCCGCCCTCCTTCGTCCAGCCGCGGGCGGCGAGCGTGGTGCCACGCACGTCAAGGCCGACGGCGATGCGGTCGCCGTAGCGCGCGATCGCCGAGTCGGTCCACTCCGGGTCCTCGAGGGCCGCGGTGCCGAGGTTGACCCGCCGTGCTCCCGTAGCGAGGGCGGCCTCAAGGCTGGCGTCGTCGCGGATGCCGCCAGACAGCTCGATCTGCGCCTGCCCGCCGACCTCGCGGATCACCTCTGCGATGATCGCGCGGTTCTCCCCACGCCCGAACGCCGCGTCGAGGTCGACGAGGTGGATCCACTCCGCGCCCTGCGAGGTCCACTCGGCCGCGGCATCCACCGGGCTGCCGTAGCTGGTCTCGCTGCCGGCCTCGCCCTGGGTGAGGCGCACGGCCTTGCCGTCGGCCACGTCGACGGCGGGCAGGAGGACGAGGCGTGCGGGGGCGTCGGTCATGTGGTGCTTTCTGGTGGCGGGGTCGGTCAGAGGGACGAGATCCAGTTGCGGAGCAGGCGGATGCCCGGTTCCCCCGACTTCTCGGGGTGGAACTGGGTCGCCGAGAGCGGCCCGTTCTCGACGGCGGCGAGGAAGCGGGTGCCGTGCTCGGCCCAGGTCAGGCGCGGCTGCGGGAAGGGCGGCTGCACGTCGAGCTGCCAGTCGACGGCGGCGTAGGAGTGCACGAAGTAGAAGCGCTCGTCGCGGATGCCGTCGAACAGCACCGAGTCGGGCGCGGCATCCACGGTGTTCCAACCCATGTGCGGCAGCACCGGCGCGACGAGCTCGGTCACCGCGCCCGGCCACTCGCCGAGGCCCTCGGTCTCGATCCCGCGCTCGACGCCACGACCGAAGAGCACCTGCATGCCGACGCAGATGCCGAGCACCGGGCGTCCGCCGGCGAGGCGCCTGTCGACGATGTCGCCGCCTCCCGCCGACTCGAGCGCCGACATCACGGCAGCGAACGCGCCGACGCCGGGCACGACCAGGCCGTCCGCCTCGGCAGCACGCCTGCGGTCGCCGGTGAGCTCGACCTCGGCGCCGGCGAGCTCCAACGCCTTGACGGCGGAGTGGACGTTGCCGCTGCCGTAGTCGAGGACCACGACCTTCGGAGCGCTCACGACTACAGCGCGCCCTTGGTCGACGGGATACCGGAGACGCGCGAATCGAGCGCGACCGCCTGTCGGAACGCGCGGGCGAACGCCTTGAACTCCGCCTCGGCGATGTGGTGCGGGTCGCGGCCGCCCAGCACGGTGAGGTGCACGGTCAGGCCGGCGTTGACGGTGATCGCCTCGAAGACGTGGCGCACCATCGAGCCGGTGAAGTGGCCACCGATGAGGTGGTACTCGAAGCCGGCGGGCTCGCCGGTGTGCACGAGGTAAGGGCGGCCCGAGACATCCACGACCGCCTGCACCAGGGCCTCGTCGAGCGGCACGATCGCGTCGCCGAAGCGCGCGATGCCGGACTTTTCCCCGAGCGCCTCACGGATGGCCTGGCCGAGCACGATGCCGACATCCTCCACGGTGTGGTGCACGTCGATCTCGGTGTCGCCGTTGGCGCGCACGACCAGGTCGACGAGCGAGTGCTTGGCGAACGCGGTGAGCAGGTGATCGAAGAACGGCACGGTCGTGTGGATGTCCGACGCCCCGGTGCCGTCGAGGTCGAGCGACAGGTCGATGCTCGACTCGCTCGTCTCGCGCCGGAGGTGGGCCACGCGCTGGGTGCTCATGCGGCCAATCCTATCGAGAGGGCTCGGGCGTTACCGCCGGGTCAGTGCAGGTCGAGGGCGGCCAGCGCGTTCAGGAACAGCGTGGTCTCGGCCTCCGTGCCGGCGGTCACGCGCAGGTGGTGCTCGATGCCGAGGTCGCGGATGATGATGCCCTGCGCCAGCAGCGCCTCGAAGACCGCATTCGGGTCTTCCACTCCCCCGAACATCACGAAGTTCGACTCGCTCGGCCACGCGGGGAACCCGAGCTTCCGCAGTTCGACCAGCATCCGGTCGCGCTGCACCTTGATCTCGTCGACCATGGCGAGCATCTCCGGGGCGTGCGCCAGGGCTGCGACCGCGGCCGCCTGCGTGAACGCGGAGAGGTGGTACGGCAGGCGCACCAGCCGCAGCGCGTCGGCGATCGCCGGGTCGGCGGCGAGGTAGCCCACGCGGGCTCCGGCGAACGCGAACGCCTTGCTCATGGTGCGCGTGACGATCAGTCGTTCGCGGCCGGGCAGCAGCTCGATCGCCGACGGCGCTCCGTCCGGAGCGAACTCGGCGTAGGCCTCGTCGACGATCACGATGCCGTCGGTGGCGTCGTACGCGGCGATCACGGTGTCGAGCCCGAGCGGAGTGCCGGTCGGGTTGTTGGGCGAGCAGAAGATCGCGATGCTGGGCTGCTCGCGCCTGATCCACTCGACGGCGGTGGCGGGTGAGATCTCGTAGTCCGCGTCCCGCACGCCCGCGATCCAGCGGGTGCCCGTTCCCGCGGCGATGATCGAGTGCATCGAGTAGGTGGGCGGGAATCCGAGGATGCTGCGGCCCGGCCCGCCGAACGCCTGGAAGATCTGCTGGAGGATCTCGTTCGATCCGTTCGCCGCCCAGATGTTCGCCGGCTCCAGCCCGTGGCCGAGGTAGCCCGCGAGGCTCTCGCGCAGTTCTGTGAACTCGCGGTCGGGATACCGGTTGACCCCGAGCACCGCGGTGGCGAGGGCCCTCACGATGTCCGTCGCCACGGATTCGGGGATCGGGTGAGTGTTCTCGTTGACGTTGAGCTCGACCGGCACGTGCAGCTGCGGCGCCCCGTACGGGCTCAGGCCCCGGAGGTCGTCACGGATGGGGAGATCGCTGAGGGAAACCACTCGGCAATGCTATCGACGGCTATCGACGCTCTCGACCGATGAGTCGCCGTGCTTCAGTGCTCGTACTGCAGCGGGATCGCGATGCGCTGGCCGGCCTGGAGCTCCGTCGTCGAGAGCTGGTTGAGGTCCACGATGTCGCTGATGACGTCGCGCGGGTCGGCCGAGGGTGCGACCTTCGTCGCGATCTGCCAGAGCGACTCGCCCTGCGCCACCGTCACGTAGTGGAACGTCGCAGAGCTCGCCGAGCTGTTCGCGGCGGCGCCACCGGCGTTGACCACGCCGACGAATCCACCGGCGGCGAGAGGGATGGCGACCAGGGCGGTCAGCACGATGCGACCGCGGCGGGTCATGCGCAGGCGCGGCGTCGGCTGGGCTGCACTCGGTCGGACGACTCGGTGCGATGCTCCGATTCCGATGACTGCTGTGCTCATGGTGTGCCTCTCTGACGGGGTTTCGTATCCGACACTCGGCCGGGAGCGCCGGATACGAAGCTTTGTTCCGAACATAGCTTCGATTGCCGACGATTTCAACCCGAGATTCGAACATCCGGTCGAAAAAGTTATCAACACGCTCGAATGGATGTTTGTGTCTCGGCACCTGGACGGATACAGTTTCGATTGTCTGGAGTTCAGGCAACCAGCGACCACTGACATTCGAGCGACGGACGGGAAAGAAATGGACGAGACGGCATCAAGCGAGAAGCCGAGCACGAGGCGGCGCAAGAGCCTGAGCGACAAGCAGCTCGCCATCCTCGATGTCATCCAACGTTCCGTAGCGAGCCAGGGCTATCCGCCGAGCATGCGCGAGATCGGCGACGCCGTCGGCCTCTCGTCGCTGTCGAGCGTCACCCACCAGTTGAACCAGCTGGAGTTGAGCGGCTACCTGCGACGCGACCCCAAGCGTCCGCGCGCGCTCGAAATCCTGATCGAGATGCCCACGCAGGAGTCGGATGACCCGGAGGGCTCGAGCAGCGGCCCGTCGGTCGGCGACGCCGCCATGGTTCCGCTCGTCGGGCGCATCGCGGCCGGCATCCCGATCACCGCCGAGCAGCAGATCGACGAAGTGTTCCCGCTCCCCCGCCAGCTGGTGGGCAAGGGCGAGCTGTTTATGCTC
>JAODAU010000375.1 GCA_025463615.1 Microbacteriaceae bacterium
GGATCACGGGCGGCGGTGTCCGCCGCGCAACTTAGAATCGAGGGGTGCCCGGGCTCATACGCAGAAACGATATCGACGAGGTGCGGGCGCGCATCAACATCGCCGACATCGTGGGCGACTACGTCACGCTCAAGGGCGCGGGCGTCGGCTCGCTCAAGGGTCTCTGCCCGTTCCACGACGAGCGCAGTCCCAGCTTCCACGTGCGGCCTGGCGTCGGGCGGTACCACTGCTTCGGCTGCGGCGAGGACGGCGACGTCTTCAGCTTCCTGCAGAAGATGGACCACACCACGTTCACCGAGGCCGTCGAGCGCATGGCGGCCCGCATCGGCTTCGAGCTGCACTACGAAGACGGCGGCCAGGCCAACTCCGACCACGGCAACCGCGCCCGCATCCTTGGCGCCAACAAGGCTGCCGAGGACTTCTTCATCAGGCAGCTCGCCACCCCCGAGGCGGAGGTCGGGCGCGTGTTCCTGGGGGAGCGCGGCTTCGACGCGTCTGCGGCCCAGCGCTTCGGCGTCGGCTTCGCGCCGAAGAGCTACGACGCGCTGAGCAAGCACCTGCTCGGGCTCGGCTTCACGGAGGCCGAGCTGCTCGCCGCCGGGCTCGTCGGGCAGGGCGACCGCAGCACGTACGACCGGTTCCGCGGGCGGCTGGTCTGGCCCATCCGCGACGTCACCGGCCAGACCCTCGGCTTCGGCGCGCGTCGGCTGCTGGATGACGACCAGGGCCCCAAATACCTCCACACCCCCGAGACCGCGGTCTACCACAAGGCGCAGGTGCTCTACGGGCTCGACCTCGCCAAGCGCGACATCTCGCGCGGCAAGCAGGTGGTCGTGGTCGAGGGCTACACGGATGTGATGGCCTGCCACCTCGCGGGCGTCACGACCGCGGTCGCGACCTGCGGCACCGCGTTCGGAGTCGACCACATCAAGGTGATCCGCCGGGTGCTCGGCGACGTCGACAACGCGGACTCGCACGGGCTCGGCGAGGTGGTGTTCACGTTCGACCCCGACGAGGCCGGCCAGAAGGCCGCCAGCCGCGCGTTCGCGGAGGAGCAGCGCTTCGCCGCCCAGACCTTCGTCGCGGTCTCGCAGGACAACCTCGACCCCTGCGACCTGCGCGTACAGCGCGGCGACGACGCGGTGCGCCGGCTCATCTCGGGCAAGAAGCCGATGTTCGAGTTCATGGTGCGCCGCGTGCTCGCCGGGCACGACCTCGACACGGTGGAGGGGCGGGTCGCGGCGTTGCGCGCGGCAGCACCGGTGGTCGCCGGCATCCGGGACCAGGCGCTCAACATCGGCTACGTGCGCAACCTCGCCGGCTGGCTGGGCCTCGACCCCGCGGAGGTCGGGCGCGCGGTGGCCGCCGCCCGCGGCCACGCACCCGCCGCGCAGAGACCGCAACAGACGCGCACCGAGGCGGCGACGGATGCGCCGGCCGAGGCATCCGGTCCGTCGATGATGCAGCTCCCCACGGACCCGGCCACGCGCCTGGAGCGGGACGCGATCATGGCGATGCTGCAGCAGCCCGAGGCGATCGGCGACGCCCTGCTGCGCCGCGCCAGCCAGGCCGGGTTCGCCAACGCCTCGCTCGCGGTCGTGCGCGACGGAATCGCCGCGAGCCTGGCCGAGGGCGTCGGCGGGGGCTGGCTCGACCGGGTGATCGCAGAGGTGCCCGCGCCGTTCGCGATGCTGGTCAAGGAGCTCGGGGTCGCCCCCCTACCCGAGAAGGAGGGCAGGGAGCTCACCGTCTACTGCCAGGGCGTCACGGCGAACCTCATCGACCGCGACCTGCTGCGCCGCAAGGCCGAACTTCTCGGCAGCCTGCAGCGCACGGATGCCGCGGCTGACCCGGCCCGCTACCGCGAGCTGCAGGTCGCGCTCATGCAGACGGAGACCGATCGCCGCGAGCTGCGCGGGGATTGAGCGGCGCGGCGCGCGATCACGCAACTATGTTGCACCGCATGTTGCAAGTGCGTAAATAATCTCGCGATCCATGCCCACGCATTCACTCCGCGGACCGTTTCTCTGGTACCAAGGACGGATACAGCAGTCAGTGACCCCTGCCCCCGGGCCTTCGGTCGCGCCAACAAATCCAGAGAGGTCGACGCAGCTATGACGTCAACATCCATCTTCCGCAAGCGGACGCTTGCCGTCGCGGGCGGCGTCGCCGTCGTGGCGCTCGCGCTCGTCGGCTGCTCGTCGGGCGGCTCATCGGGCGGTTCCGGCAAGAGCATCATCGTCGGCACCACCGACACCGTGACGTTCATCGACCCCGCGGGCAGCTACGACAACGGCTCGTTCGCCATCATGAACCAGGTCTATCCCTTCCTGTTCAACAGCCCCGCCGGCAGCCCGGACGTCAAGCCCGACATCGCCACCTCGGGCACCTTCACCACGCCGACCGAGTTCACCGTCAAGCTCAAGTCAGGCCTCACCTTTGCCAACGGCCACAAGCTGACCTCGTCCGACGTGAAGTTCACATTCGACCGCCAGCTCAAGATCGCCGACCCCAACGGCCCGTCGAGCCTGCTCGGCAACCTCGAGTCCGTGGATGCCACGAACCCGACCACCGTCGTGTTCCACCTCAAGAACCCGAACGACCAGACCTTCGAGCAGGTGCTCTCGAGCCCGGCCGGCCCCATCGTCGACGAGCAGTCGTTCTCGGCCGACAAGGTCACGCCCGACACGACCATCGTCAAGGACAACGCGTTCGCGGGCCAGTACGAGATCACGAAGTACGACCTCAACAACCTCGTGCAGTTCAAGGCGTTCGACGGCTACAAGGGGCTCCTCGGCGCCGCGAAGACCACGAGCGTGACGCTCAAGTACTACACGTCGTCGTCGAACCTCAAGCTCGACGTGCAGAAGGGCAACATCGACGTCGCGTACCGCGCGCTGTCGGCCACCGACATCGCCAACCTGAAGACGAACAAGAACGTCAAGGTCGTCAGCGGCCCCGGCGGCGAGACCCGATACATCGTGTTCAACTTCAACACGAACCCGTACGGCCTCACCACCCCGACGCCGGATGCCAAGAAGGCACTCGCCGTGCGCCAGGCCGCGGCCGACCTCGTCGACCGTGCGGCGATCGCGTCGCAGGTCTACAAGAACACCTACACGCCGCTCTACTCGTTCGTCCCGGACGGCCTGACCGGCGCCACCACGGTGCTCAAGGACAAGTACGGCGACGGAACGGGCAAGCCGAGCCTCGACAAGGCGAAGTCCACCCTCGCGGCGGCCGGCGTGACCACCCCGGTCAAGCTCGACCTCCAGTACGTGCAGGACGGCCACTACGGCCCGTCGTCGGCTGACGAGTACGCACTGGTCAAGAGCCAGCTCGAGACCGGCGGCCTGTTCACGGTCAACCTGCAGTCCACCGAGTACACGACGTACTCGAAGGAGCGCGTGACCGACGCGTACCCGGCGTACCAGCTCGGCTGGTTCCCGGACTACTCGGACGCGGACAACTACCTGACGCCGTTCTTCACCAAGGACAACTTCCTGGCGAACCACTACGACAACAAGGAGGTGCAGGACCTGATCGCCAAGCAGGCGAGCGAGACCGACAAGTCCGCGCGCACCGCCGACATCGAGAAGATCCAGTCTCTGGTGGCCGACGACCTGTCCACGCTGCCGCTGCTGCAGGGTTCGCAGATCGCTGTCACGGGCACCGACGTCAAGGGCACTACGCTCGATGCGTCGTTCAAGTTCCGTTTCGGGTTCCTCACCAAGAGCTGAATCCGGCACTGATCTGATCGGGGCGGCGCCTGGCGCGCCGCCCCGATCATCATGGAAAGTCACTGATGACCCTCACCTCGCCCGCGCCGAGTGCCGCCTCCCCGGCGGAACAGCGGCCCGCAGCGCCGAAGCGACGAAACAGTTCCGGCGGCGGCAAGCTCTGGCGCTACCTCGTCGTTCGCTTCATTCTCATCTTCCCCACGATCTTCATCCTGGTGTCGATGGTGTTCTTCCTCATGCGCCTCACCGGGGACCCGATCACCGCGGCGCAGGGCGGGCGGCTCCCTCCGGATGAGCTGCACCGCCGCATCCACGAGGCCGGCTACGACCGCCCGCTGTGGATCCAGTACGTGGAGTTCCTCGGCCAGATCTTCACCGGCAACTTCGGCACCGCCATCACCGACGGTCGGCCGATCAGCACCATCCTCGCCACCTACGGCTCGGCCACGCTGGAGCTCGCGGTCTACGCGCTCATCGTGGCGTTCATCGTCGGCATCCCGCTCGGCATGGTCGCCGCGTACTTCCGCGACCGCTGGCCGGACGCCATCCTGCGCATCTTCGCCATTCTCTGGTACGCGACGCCCGTGTTCTTCGTGGGCCTGCTGCTCAAGCTGGTCTTCTCGGTCTGGCTGGGCATCCTGCCTGTCGCGGGCCGGGCGTCGACGCGCACCGAGATCGACATGAGCAACCTGCCGCACCAGACCGGCTTCTACCTCATCGACGCGATAGCCACGGGCAACCCGGACAACGTCTGGGACGTGCTCCAGCACGCGGTGCTGCCGGCCCTCGCGCTCGGATTCCTCACCGCGGGCGTGTTCCTCCGGCTGGTGCGCACCAACACGATCTCGACGCTGTCGCGGGACTACGTGGATGCCGCCCGCAGCCGAGGCGTCAGCGAGTTCCGCCTCGTGCGCAAGCACGCCTTCAAGCCCGCGCTGGTGCCGATCATCACCGTCATCGGACTGCAGATAGCCCTGCTGCTCGGCGGCGCGATCCTCACGGAGACGACGTTCGAGTGGAAGGGCCTCGGCTACGAGCTCGGGCAATACCTCGGCCATCGCGACTTCGTGGCGGTGCAGGGCATCGTGGCCCTGCTCGCCGTGATCGTCGCCGTGACCAACTTCATCGTGGACATCATCGCCGCGCTCATCGACCCCAGAGTGAGGTACTGATGGCCACCGTGGTCGACACCCCCGTGATCAAGCCCCGCTGGTGGGCCAAGCTGCCCGTGCTGCGGCAGCTGCGCCAGAGCATCGGCCTCCAGCGCGGCATGCTGGTGGCCGGCCTCATCATCACCGGCGTATTCCTCATCGTGGCCCTCTTCGCGCCGCTGATCGCGCCGTACGGCTACGCCCAGCTCAAGGGCGCGGACGGCAAGAACTTCGGCGCCCAGGTGCCTCCGGATGCCGCGCACCTGCTCGGCACGACCGTCGGCGGTTACGACGTGCTCTCGCGGGTGATCTGGGGCGCGCAGACCGCGCTCTACGTGATCGTCGTGGCAATCATCCTGTCGGTGTTCCTCGGTGTGCTGCTCGGTCTTGTCTCCGGCTACCTCGGCGGCTGGCTCGACCGCATCCTCGTCGTGATCGCCGACGCGGTGTACGCCTTCCCGAGCCTGCTGCTCGCCATCGTCGCCGCCATCGTGATCAGCGGCGGCCAGTCGAGCCTCTGGGGCGGCGTGTTCGCGGCCGCGATCTCGATCACGGTCGTGTTCATCCCGCAGTACTTCCGGGTGATCCGCGCCGAGGCGATCCGGGTCAAGCAGGAGCCGTTCGTGGAGTCCGCCCGGGTGATCGGCGCCAGCGCGCCGCGGGTGATGTTCCGGCACGTGCTGCGCAACTCCACGCGAACGCTGCCGCTGATCCTCACGCTGAACAGCTCGGAGGCCATCCTCACACTCGCCGGCCTCGGCTTCCTCGGCTTCGGCATCGAGCCCACGGCCGCCGCCGAGTGGGGCTACGACCTCAACAAGGCGATCTCGGATGTCACCAGAGGCATCTGGAGGACGTCGATCTTCCCGGGACTCGCGATCGTGCACGGCGAGATGGGCGTCACGCTCATCGGCGAGGGGCTCAACGACCTGGCCGACCCGCGCCTGCGCACGCGTCGCCGCGCCGATGGCGTGCCGAATGCTGGTGCGGGCAATATCGCGAGCACGAGCACAGATGTCGTGGGCGACCTGAGGGACGAGGACCTGTGAGCACACAGCCGGTAGTCGATATCCAGAACCTGGCGGTCACGTTCGCGACCGACGGCGGTGACGTGCGCGCGGTCGACGGCGTATCCCTGCAGGTCGAGCCGTGCGAGGTGCTCGCCATCGTCGGCGAGAGCGGCAGCGGCAAGACGGTGACGGCGAAGACGCTGCTCGGGCTCCTCCCGGAGACCGCGACGACCTCTGGGATCGTGTTCCTCGGCGGCGAGGACATCGTGACCGTCTCGCACAAGCGGCTGCGCGAGCTGCGCGGGTCGCGGGTGGCCATGGTCTTCCAGGAGCCGTCGAGTGCGCTCAACCCGGTCTACACGGTCGGTTGGCAGATCGCC
>JAODAU010000388.1 GCA_025463615.1 Microbacteriaceae bacterium
CGAGGAGCGACTGTTCAGCCTGGTGCTCGCGCTTCTCGCCACGGAGAGCGGCCTGACCAAGCACGAGATCTTGTCGACGGTGCAGGGATACCGCCAGCGCTACTCGCGGGCGGGCGACAACGCCAACCTGGAGCGCCAGTTCGAGCGCGACAAGGACGACATCCGCGACCTCGGTGTGCCGCTCGAGACGCTCGAAAGCCCCGGACAGTCCGGCAACAACCAGAGCCTGCGGTACAGGATTCCGCGCGGCACCTACGAGCTGCCGAGCGACATCACCTTCTCCGCGGAGGAGACCACGCTGCTCAACCTGGCCGCGATGGTCTGGCGCGAGGGATCGCTGTCAGGCGAGTCCCGGCGCGCCGTGATGAAGCTCCGCGGGCTCGGCCTCGTCTCGGACGAGCCGGTGCTCGGCTACGCGCCGCGCCTGCGGGTGCGGGATGCCGCGTTCGAGCCGCTCCGCTCCGCGCTGGAGAAGAACGCGATCGTGCGGTTCGCCTACCTCAAGCCGGGGGAGGCGGAGTCGCGGATTCGCGAGGTTGCCCCGCTCGCCCTCGTGCAGCACCAGGGCCGCTGGCACTTCTACGCGGTCGAGCCCGACTCCGGCATCACCAAGACCTTCCTGCTGCGTCGCATCGTCAGCCAGATCACGCTGACAGGCACCACGGCCGCGGAGCCCGAGGGCGACCAGTCGGTGCGCGCGCTGGCCGAGCTCGAGGAGGTCTGGGACTCGCACACGGCCGAGGTGCAGGTCGTTCCCGACTCGGATGCCGCCACGCGCCTGCACAAGCGGCGCGGCACGCGGACGCTGCCCGACGGCACGTTGCGGCTGCACTACTCGGACGCCAACATCTTCGCCGACGAGCTGGCCGGCTACGGCCCCGAGGTCTTCGTGCTCTCGCCGCCCGTGCTGCGGGCCGCCGTGCGTGCCCGCCTGCTCGCGACGGCGGCCGAGCACTCCGCTCCCGTTGCCGAGGTGACCCGTGGCTGAGCGGCAGGCGCCCATGCAGGCGCAGGACAAGCTCGCGTTCCTGCTCTCCCTCGTGCCCTTCCTCATGGAGCACGAGCGCATCAGCGTGCAGGATGCCGCCACCCACTTCGGCGTGAAGCCCGAGCAGATCCGCGACGCCGTCTCGCTCATCGCCGTCTCCGGGGTGCCCGGCGAGACCGGGCAGTACCAGCACGGCGACCTCTTCGACCTGGCCTGGGACGACTTCGAGGAGAACGACCAGATCGTGCTCACCAACCTGGTGGCGATCGACGATGCGCCGCGGTTCTCCGGGCGCGAGGCGGCGGCGCTGATCGCCGGGCTGCAGTACCTCTCCGCGCTCCCCGAGAACGCCGATCGGGGCGCGATCGACTCGCTCATGGCCAAGCTGTCGCGCGGGGCATCCGCCACGCCCAGCCAGGTCGCGGTGGAGGGCTCAGAGTCGGACGAGACGCTCGCGCTCATCCGTCAGTCCGTGGCCGCGGGCGTGCAGATGGAGTTCGACTACCTCAACTCGCGCGGGGAGCACGAGCGCCGGCAGGTCGACCCGCTGCGCATCGAGTCCGTGGACGCGGACTGGTACCTGCGCGCCTGGTGCCACCTGCGCGAGGCGGTGCGCACCTTCCGGCTCGACCGGATCAGCAACCCGACGGTCACGTCGAAGCCGATCACCTTCCACGCCGACGACGTGCAGCTGCCGGAGCGCCTCTTCGAGGGCTCGGCGGACGACCTGCTCGTCACGATCGATGTCGCCCCCGCCGCGGTGCAGCTCGTGGCCGACTACATCCCCGAGGGCGCGGTCACGACCGAGGTCGACGGCCGCAGCCGAACCACCGTGCGCGTCTCGCACTACCACGGCCTCAAGCGCCTCGTCGCGAGCATGCCCGGCGTCGTCTCGGTAGTCGCGCCGGAGGAGGCCCGACGCGTGGTCGCCGAGTGGGCCGCGGCCGGCGCCGCCCGATACGAGGACGACTGATGCCCTGGTGGTCGTGGGTCGTCATCTGGGTCGTGCTGGTGCTCGCGCTGCTCGGGATGCTGGCGTGGATGGCCTGGCGCCTGTTCCGCAAGGGCGTCGCCGTGCTCGACGAGCTGGACGCGCTGGCGGCGAAGACAGAGCTGCTGGATCGCGCCGCCGACGTCGCCGAGGAGCAGCGGCGGGAGCTGGCCATCCTCGTAGGTGCGGACGAGCTGCGGCGCCGACGGGAGTTCGTGCGGGCCGCCGCGGCGGAGCGGAAGAGCGACCGCCATGACGCCCGGATCGCGCGGGGCAAAGCCCTCGTGAAGGTGGATCCGGCCTCCCGCGAGTGGTTCTCGGCCCGCTGACAGCCAAAATCGAATATCGGCGGTAAACTCAGTGCACTACACCGTTTCGATTCGTGAGGACGTCCTGCAATGTTGAGTGGTCTTACCGGTTGGCACCTCCTCATCATCCTCGCCATCGTGGTGTTCATCTTCGGAGCCGCAAAGCTCCCCGGCCTCGCGAAGAGCGTCGGGCAGTCGATGAAGATCTTCAAGAACGAGATCAAGCCCGAGGACAAGCCCGCCGACCCGCCCGCCGCGGCCGGCCCGCAGCTCAACCAGACGTCGGCCGAGGTCCAGGCGCAGACCGACGCCCCGAAGTCGAAGTCCTAGTCGTCGCCACCGGTAATCCCGTGACAGCGCGCACGCAGCGGGGCGCGAATCGCGAAGGGCGCATGTCGCTCGGCCAGCACTTCATCGAACTCCGCAAGCGACTCTTCATCTCCGCGATCGCGATCCTCGTCGGCTCGATCGGCGGATGGTTCGTGTTCGACCCGATCTTCACGGCGCTGCGCGCGCCCGTCGCGGCCATGGTGCGGTCGCACGCGGCATCCATCAACTTCTCCGGCATCGGCACGCCGTTCGACCTGCGCATCCAGATCGCGGTCACCGTGGGCGTGGTGATCGCCAGCCCCATCTGGCTCTGGCAGATCCTCGCGTTCCTCGTTCCCGGCCTCACGCGCAAGGAGAAGCGGTACACCTTCGGGTTCCTGTTCACCGCGATCCCGCTGTTCCTGGCGGGCTGCGCGGCGGGATGGTTCGTCTTCCCGCACATCGTCGGAGTGCTCAACTCGTTCGTGCCGCACGGCACCACCAGCTTCATCGAGGCCCGCGACTACCTCGGCTTCGTGCTCAAGCTGGTGCTTGCCGTCGGCATTGCGTTCGTGCTGCCGGTGTTCCTGGTGCTGCTCAACTTCCTCACGATCCTGTCGGGGCGTTCGATCATCCGCAGCTGGCGCTGGGCGATCCTGCTCATCTTCGTGTTCTGCGCCATCGCGACCCCGTCGGCCGACGTCGGCTCGATGTTCCTGCTCGCGGTGCCCATGATCGCGCTGTACCTCATCGCGGCCCTCATCGCGATCCTTCACGACCGTGCCGCAGCGAAGCGCGCGGATGCCCTGAGCGCGAGCCTCGGCGACGCGGCCGCCGCATGACGACCGAACTCTCACCGGCGGAGCGTTTCGCCGCCTCCCGCGTGCGGCGCGGCACCCCGAAGCTCGAGCGCTTCCGCGGCGACCTGAGCTTCGACCTCGACCCGTTCCAGCTGGAGTCCTGCGCCGCCCTCGAGGCCGGCGGAAGCGTGCTGGTCGCGGCGCCGACCGGTGCCGGCAAGACGATCGTTGCCGAGTTCGCGGTGTTCCTCGCCATGCAGCAGACCTCGGCGAAGGTGTTCTACACGGCGCCGATGAAGGCGCTGAGCAACCAGAAGTTCCAGGAATTCGTGACCGAGTACGGCGCCGACCAGGTCGGGCTGCTCACGGGCGACACGAACATCAACTCGGGCGCGCGCATCGTCGTGATGACAACCGAGGTGCTGCGAAACATGCTCTACGCGGACTCCGACCTGCTCAAGGACCTCTCGTTCGTGATCATGGACGAGGTGCACTACCTGGCCGACCGTTTCCGCGGGGCCGTGTGGGAGGAGGTCATCATCCACCTCCCACAGTCGGTGCGCCTGGTCTCGCTCAGTGCGACCGTGTCGAACGCCGAGGAGTTCGGCGACTGGCTGCAGGCCGTGCGCGGCGAGACCTCGGTGATCGTCTCCGAGGAGCGGCCCGTGCCGCTCGACCAGCACATCCTCATGCGCACGAAGCTCATCGACCTCTTCGACTCGTCCGGCCAGGCCGCGACGCACCGCGTGAACCCCGAGCTGGTGCAGATGGCCCGCTATGGCGGCCGCACCCTGAGCTCGCGACAGATGAAGGATGTCGGCCGCTACCACTCCCGCGGCGGCCGGCCCGACGAGCTGCGCATGGACCGCTCGGGCGTGGTGAAGATGCTGGGGGAGCGCAACCTGCTGCCCGCCATCTTCTTCGTGTTCAGCCGGGTGGGCTGCGACCAGGCGGTGAAGCAGGTGCTGCGCTCCGGCATCCGGCTCACCACCCAGCTCGAGCGCGACGAGATCCGTGAGATCGTGGAGGAGCGCTGCCGCACCATCCTCGACGAGGACCTGGCCGTGCTCGGTTACTGGGAGTGGCTCGACGGCCTGCAGCGCGGCGTCGCCGCCCACCACGCCGGCATGCTGCCCGCCTTCAAGGAGGTGGTGGAGGAGCTCTTCCAGAAGAAGCTGGTCAAGGCCGTTTTCGCCACCGAGACGCTCGCCCTCGGAATCAACATGCCGGCGCGCACGGTGGTGCTCGAGAAGCTCGAGAAGTTCAACGGCGAGGCACGCGTGCCGATCACGCCGGGGGAGTACACGCAGCTCACCGGGCGCGCCGGGCGACGCGGCATCGACGTGGAGGGCCACTCGGTGATCCAGTGGCAGGACGGCCTCGACCCGCAGGCGGTGGCCTCGCTCGCCTCACGGCGCACCTACCCGCTCAACTCGAGCTTCAAGCCCACGTACAACATGGCCGCGAACCTCATCGAGCAGTTCAGTCGTGAGCGGGCCCGCGACATCCTCGAGTCGTCGTTCGCGCAATTCCAGGCCGACCGGGCCGTCGTCGACCTGGCCCGTAAGGTGCGCAGCCAGCAGGAGTCGCTGGCCGGCTACGAGAAGTCGATGACCTGCCACCTCGGCGACTTCCGCGAGTACTCCACGATCCGCCGCGAGCTCACCGACCTCGAGCGCAAGGGCAACTCGCGCGCCGACACGCAGACACGCGCCCAGCGCGACAAGCGCCAGAACCAGCTGCTGACGCTGCGCAAGCGCCTCAAGCAGCACCCGTGCCACACCTGCCCCGACCGCGAGAACCACGCGCGCTGGGCCGAACGCTACTGGCGTCTCAAAAAGCAGACGGACGAGCTCGGCCAGCAGATCCGCAGCCGCACCGGCGCAGTGGCGCGCATCTTCGACCGCGTGTCGGACGTGCTGCTCGAGCTCGGGTATCTCGACCGCGACGAGCACGGCGCGGTCACCGCGACCGCGGACGGGCGGATGCTGCGCCGCATCTACGGCGAGCGCGACCTCCTCGTGGCCGAGTGCCTCCGCCAGGGGGTGTGGAACGACCTCGACCCGGCCGGGCTCGCGGCGATGGCCGCTGCGCTCATCTACGAGCCCCGGCGCGACGAGGGCCAGGTCTCCGACCGCTACCTGCCGAAGGGTGCTTTCCGCCCGGCGCTCGACCGCACCACCGACCTCTGGGCGAAGCTCGACGACATCGAGCGCGACCACCGGCTGCCGGGCAGCAACCCGATCTCGACCGGGCTCTCACTCGCCATGAACCGCTGGGCCCAGGGTGCGCCGCTCGACGCGGTGCTGCGCGACGCCGAGCTCGCGGCCGGCGACTTCGTGCGCCTCACCAAGCAGACCATCGACCTGCTCGACCAGCTCTCGGTCGTGGCCGACGCCCCGGTCGGCCGCACCGCCCGCACGGCGCTCGACGCGATCCGCCGAGGCATCGTGGCCTACTCCTCGGTTGCCTAGGCTGCTTTCCAGCAACCACAACTTAGGCTGTACCGGTGCACCCGAGACGCCAGCCGGCCAGCCTGCCGATAGCGATTCTCGCTGCCGCGATCGCCGGCGTGCTGATTGCAACCGCGTTCCCGCATCCCGGCATCTGGCCGATGGCCTTCGTCGGCACCGCGCTCATGATGTGGTCGGTGATCGGGTGTCGCTTCTGGAGCTCGCTCCTCGTGGGTTGCGTCGGCGGTTTCGCCTTCTTCGGCAGCCTCATCTTCTGGATCACCGTCTACCTGGGCCCCGTGCCGTGGCTCGCCCTCGCCGGCCTCGAGGCCGTCTTCTACGGGCTCGGGATGACCCTCATCGCGCTGGCCTGGCGCTTCGTCCCGCGCATCTGGCCCGGCTTCGGCGGCAGGATGCTGGCGCTGCCGGCCGTGCTCGCCGGTCTCTGGACCCTGCGCGAGGCCATCACCGCCGTGTGGCCGTACGGCGGCTTCTCGTGGGGCCGGCTCGCGTTCTCGCAGTCCGACAGCCCCTT
>JAODAU010000400.1 GCA_025463615.1 Microbacteriaceae bacterium
TGGTGTAATTGGCAACACGGAAGATTCTGATTCTTTTGTTCTTGGTTCGAGTCCAGGTACCCCAGCTTTAGCGGTGCAAGCCCCGGTCATCCCCGGGGCTTTTTGCTTTTCCCGGCCGGAGTGTGACTCTTCACCCTGGCGGCCAATAATCGTTTGGGATACTCTGTAAGTAAGTAGTTACTTACAGAGGAGACAACATGCCGAGCACGAAGGTCGCACCCGAGTGGGAGAGGTGGCGCACGATCCAACTGCAGACCCAGCGGCGCGACGGTCGCTGGGTCGCCACCCCGGTGAGCCTGGTGGTGGTGAACGGCCACGGCTACTTCCGCAGCTACGACGCGGCCGGCAAGTACAAGCGGCTGCGCAACTTCCCCGAGGTGCGGGTGGCGCCGAGCACGATGCGCGGGCGACCGCTCGGGCCGGTGCGGGAGGGGAGCGCACGCCTGCTGGAGGGCTCGGAGGCGCGGATCGCGTCCGACGCGCTCGCGCGACGATATCCTCTTCTGCACCGCTGGATGGTTCCGTGGATGCATCGCCGAAAGGGCTGGACGACCGTGCACTATGAGCTCACACTTGCCGACACCGACACCGTCTAGCGGCGCGGCGCGGCAGCGGGTCGTGGATGCCGCGATGGACCTGTTCGGGCGGCAGGGGTTCCGCGCGACCACGATCGCCCAGATCGAGGCGGCCGCCGGACTCACGCCCGGGGCGGGCGGCCTCTATCGGCACTTCCCGAGCAAGAGGGCGCTGCTCGAGGCGGGCGTCGACCACCAGCTGGCGCACGCCTCGCAACTGGGGCAGCTGCTCGATCCGGCCGAGCTCGCGCGCATCGCGCCCGGCGTCGACCGGTTCATCGCGGTCGCCGACGCGAGCCTGCGCCGGCTCGACGCCGAGCGCGACGTCAACCGGCTGCTCCTGCGCGATCTCGCCGAGTTCCCGGAGCTGCTCGACCGAATCCGCGACAACGAACTGCGCCGCGTGCACCAGACCTTCACGGCCTGGCTCCGGAGCCAGGCACCCGATCCGACGGTCGACGTCGGGGCGCTCGCCGCGGTGCTGATGTCTGCCCTCAGCCACTTCTGGATCTTCACCGACGCCTTCGGCGAGTACCCGCTCGAGGTCGACCGCGACCGGTTTTTGGCCTCCCTGGCCGAGGTCGCGACGCGGATGTTGCGGGCCGACTGACCGGTCGCGCCCCGCGCAAATGCGTCCGAAAGTGACGTTTTGCCACCGTTTGTGACCGTGTATTACCCGGTTGTGACGGAGTTGTTACCGGCCGTTTCTCCCGGTGCCGTTCTGTTACGGGCACCGTTTGCCGGGGCGCGGAGGGCCGCCTCTAATGGGGAGTTCCCACCGTCGTCAACTCCGAAGGAACCAGAAATGTCCGAACAGTCACAGCCGTCATCCGGGGCGGGAAGCGACCTCCGCTCCTCGGTCGAAGCGCGCGGTCGGCGCACCCGACGCGTCCTGCTGGTCGTCGTGGCGGTCGTCGCCGCGGGCGTGCTCTTCGTCGGTGGACTGGTCACCGGTCGCGCCACCGCCGAGGCCAGCACCCCAGCCGCATCCGCCCCACCGCTCGTGCTGCGCATCGCCACGAGCGACGACAGCAAGTACCAGGACGAGATCAAGAAGGTCGCCGCCGAGAAGGGCCTCGACCTGGAGTGGGTGAACCTCAACGACTGGGTGCTCCCGAACACGCAGCTGGTCGCCGGGCAGGTCGACGGCAACGCGTTCCAGCACATCCTCTATCTCAGCCAGTTCAACGTGAAGAACAACGCGACCCTCACCCCCGTCTTCTCGACGCTGATCACCCAGTGGGGCATCTTCTCGAAGACGCTCAAGTCGATCAAGGACCTGCCGGATGGCGCCCACGTCGCCATCCCGGACGACGCCTCGAACGGCGCCCGCGCGCTCTACATCCTCCAGTCGGCCGGCCTGATCAAGGTCAAGTCGGGCGTCGGCGACTTCCCGACGGTGAGCGACGTCAGCTCCAACCCGAAGAACCTCACCTTCGTGCCGCTCGCCGCCACCACCATCCCGCAGCAGTATGACGACCCGAGCCTCTCGGCCGTGGTCGTGGGCACGTCGTACTTCGACCCGAAGCAGGGCATCACCTCCAAGGACGCCCTCTACCTCGACGACTCGCTCTCGAAGCAGAACCTCCCGTACATCAACGTGGTCGCCGCGCGCGACCAGGACAAGAACAAGCCGGCCTGGAAGATCCTCAAGGCCGCCTACGCGGACAAGCGGGTGGCCGCCGCGCTGAAGGCGGAGAGCGGCGGCAGCTCGGTGGCGGTCGACATCCCCGTCGCCACGCTGCGGTCGAAGCTCGCCGAGCTCGAGAAGGAAGCCAAGCAGACCAACTGATCCCGCGAGGGATCGACGGTGGAGCCGTCGCGGTGCACTCCGCGGCGGCCCACCCACGAGAGGGCATGCCAGATGAGCAGCACAGCAATCGCGTTCGAGAACGTGTCGAAGACATTCGAGGTGAACGGCCGCAGCTTCCGGGCGCTGAACGACGTCAGCCTGGAGGTCGAGCGGGGCGACATCTTCGGCATCGTGGGGTACTCGGGGGCGGGCAAGTCGACCCTCCTCCGCACGGTCAACGCGCTCGAACGCCCCACCGCCGGGCGGGTGTTCGTCGACGGCCGCGAGATCTCCGCGCTCGGCGGGCGGGAGCTGTTCGCGGCCCGCCAGCGGATCGGGATGATCTTCCAGCAGTTCAACCTGCTGCAGTCGCGCAACGTCTACAAGAACATCGCGTACCCCTTGAGGCTCGCCGGGTTCTCGAAGGAGAAGGCGCTCGACCGCGCGGAGGAGCTGCTCGACTTCGTCGGCCTCTCGGACAAGGCGCTCGAGTACCCGTCACGGCTCTCGGGCGGGCAGAAGCAGCGCGTGGGGATCGCCCGCGCGCTGGCGAACAGCCCCGACATCCTCATCTCCGACGAGGCGACGAGCGCGCTGGACCCGCAGACCACGGGGGAGGTGCTCGACCTGCTGCGGCGGGTCAACCGCGAGTACGGGGTGACGATCCTGCTCGTAACGCACGAGATGGATGTCATCCGCTCCATCGCGAACAAGGTCGCGGTCATGCAGCAGGGCGAGGTGGTCGAGCACGGCAGCGTGTACGACATCTTCTCCAGCCCGCGGGATGCGACGACGCGGCGGTTCGTCTCGTCCGTGCTGCACCACCTGCCCGGGCCGGACACCATCGCCGACATCCGCGCGGTGCACGTCGGGCGGCTCGTGCAGCTGCACGTGGACAACCGGGAGACGAACGACCCGTTCCTCTCGCGGGTCTCGCGCGAGCACGGCGTGGACATCAACGTCGTCTACGGGGGAGTGAGCGAGCTGCAGTCGCGGCTGTTCGGCAGCCTCACCATCGAGCTCCTCGGGGACGACGACGCGATCGACTCCGCGATCACCGACCTGCGGGCATCCACCCCGGTCACGGAGTTCGCCCGTGCATGACTTCGACCTCGCGGCACTGCTGCCGCGACTGCTCAGCGCGCTCGCCGACACCGCCCTCATGGTCGCGGTCTCGTTCGTGGCGGCGACGGTGCTGGGCGTGCTCCTGGGCCTCGTGCTGTACGCGACCCGGCTCGGCAACCTGGCCCAGAACCGCGTCGTCTCGGGCGTGCTCAACTTCGTGGTCAACCTGGTGCGGCCGGTGCCGTTCATCATCCTGGCGGTCTCGATCATCCCGTTCACGCGGCTGATCATCGGAACGAGCATCGGGCCGCTGGCCGCGACCGTGCCGCTGACGATCGTGGCGAGCGTGGCGATCGCGCGGGTGGCGGAATCGAACCTCGTCGCGGTCGACCCGGGCGCGATCGAGGCGGGGACCGCGATGGGCGCCTCCCCGGCCCGCGTGCTGTTCACCGTCGTGATCCCGGAGGCCCTCGGGCCGCTCACCCTCGGCCTCACCTACATCTTCGTGGCGCTGATCGACGCGACCGCCGTCGCCGGTGCGATCGGCGGAGGCGGGCTCGGCTACCTCGCGCTGACCTACGGATACCAGCACTTCGACTGGTTCACCGTGCTCGTGGTGGTCGTGCTGCTGATCGTGATCGTGCAGCTCTCGCAGGCGCTCGGCAACGCGATCGCCAAGCGGGTGATGCACCAGTGACCGGCGTCGGGCGCGAGGCGGCCTTCCACGAGTTCCTCGGGCGGGTCGCCCCGGAGGCCGTCGAGCGGGAGCAGCAGAGGACCCTGCTGCACGCCGAGGTCGCGGAGCTGCTGGCCCTCGGCTTCGGCGCCCAGCGCCTGCCTGTCGAGGCGGGCGGCGCCGGCGTCTCGCTTGAGGCGCTGTTCGCCCAGCTGATCGACCTCTCCGCCGCGGACGCCAACCTGGGCCACCTCTGGCGGGGGCACGTGGCGTTCGTCGAGGGCCTGCTGCTCGACGGCCCGGCCGCATCCACCCGGTGGACGGATCGGGTCGCCGCGGGCGACTTCGTCGGCAACGCGCAGTCGGAACGCCAGGAGACCGGCGCGATCACCACCCGGCTCGACCGCGGCCCCGACGGGATCACCCTCACGGGCACCAAGTACTACACGACCGGCAGCATCTACGCCGACTGGATCCACCTGGCCGCCCTCGACGGCGACGTGCGGGTCGAGCTCACCGTCTCCACCCGGCGCGGCGGCGTGCGGTCGGTCGACGACTGGGACGGGTTCGGGCAGCCGCTCACCGGCAGCGGCACGACCACCTTCGACGCCGCCCCCGTGGATGCCGACGACATCGACTCGCCGACGCACGGCGAGGGCCGCTGGCCCTACCTGGGCTCGATCCTCCAGCTGCACCTCGTCGCGGTCGTCGCCGGGATCGCGCAGCGGGCCCTCGACGACACGGTGGCCTACGTGCGCCCCCGCCGCCGCACCTTCGGGTTCGCGGGCGAGACGCTCCCGCGCGAGGATCCGCTCGTGCAGCTGGTCATCGGGGAGCTCAGCGGCGCGGCGCGTGTCGCCCGCCGGCTCGTGCTCTCCGTCGCGGCCGAGCTCGGCGACGCCGTGCGGCGCGGGTCGGACCCCGAGGAACTCCGAGCGCTGCAGCTCGAGGTGTTCCGGCTTCAGGAGGTCGTGCCGAGGCTCGTGCTCGAGGCATCCACCCGCCTGTTCGAGGTCGGGGGAGCGAGCGCGGTGAGCACGCGCGCCGCGCTCGACCGGCACTGGCGCAACGTGCGCACGCTTGCATCCCACAACCCCGTGGCGCAGCGAACGCGGGCGGTCGGGCAGTGGGAACTGCTCGGCACCCTGCCCGACTGGAAGGCCCCGGCACGATGAGTCTCGACCTGGTGGACGAGTTCCGCCCCGTGTTCGACGAGGTGGGCGCCTCCGCCGTGGAGCGGGAGCTCGAGCGACGGCAACCCTTCGCCGAGGTGCGCGCGCTCCGGGACGCCGGGTTCACCCGCGTCACGCTCCCCACCGAATTCGGCGGCGGCGGCGCGAGCCACGGCGTGCTGTTCGAGCTGCTGGCGGAGCTCGCCCGGCGCGACTCGAACCTGGCCCAGCTGCTGCGCTCGCACTTCTCGTTCATCGACCGCCTCATCCATTCGCCGGCCTCGCCGGAGCGCGACTCCCGCCTCGCACTGCTCGCCGACGGGGCGATCCACGGCAACGCCACGTTCGAACGGGGGCCCGCGAAGGTGGGCGAGTACGGCACGCGGGTGACCCGCGACGGCCTCGGCCTGCGGCTGGACGGCCGCAAGTTCTACAGCACCGGCACCCTCTTCGCCGACCTGGTGTCGGTGGCCGCGGAGCGCGACGGGGCGCACGTCTCGGTGCTGCTGCGCACCGACGCGGCCGGCCTCACCCGCGACGACGACTGGACCGGGTTCGGGCAGAAGATGACGGGCAGCGGCACGACGGTGTTCGACGGCGTGCGGCTGCAGGAGCGCGACATCCTGGCGCAGGATGCCGGCCGGCCCTCGCACGGCGGAGCCTTCGTGCAGCTCGTGCTGCTCGCCGTCGTCACGGGGATCGGCCGCGCCGTCGTCGATGACGCGGCCCGTTTCGTGCGCGCCCGCACCCGCTCGTACAGCCACGCGAGCGGCGCGACCGCCCGAGAGGACCCCATCGTGCAGGAGACCGTCGGCGAGCTCTCGGGCCTGTCGTTCGCGGCGGATGGCGCGCTCGCCCGCGCCGTCGCCGTGCTCGAGCGATCGAGTGACGCGATCCTCGCCGGCGCGGACGACGACGAGCGCCGACGCCGCGTGGCCGACGCCGACGTCGCCACCGCGCGGGCCCAGCTGGTGGTGCTGCCGAACGTGCTGCGCGCCGCGACGGAGCTCTTCGAGGTCGGCGGCGCGAGCGCAACGGATGCCGGGCTCGCCCTCGACCGGCACTGGCGCAACGCGCGCACCGTCGCCTCGCACAACCCGGCCCGCTACAAGGCCCGCGCGCTGGGCGACCGGCTCGTCAACGACACCCCCGTGGTGTCATGGTGGACGAGCGGCGAGGCATAGGGAGAAGAGACATGACCGAGAAGAAGAAGCTCATCCTCAACCTGTTCGAGATGAACACGGTGAGCCACATCAAGCACGGCCTGTGGCCGCTGCCGGGCAACAACCGGCACCGCTTCAACGAGCTCGGCTACTGGACCGAGCTGGCCGAGATCCTCGAGGACGGCGGCTTCGACGGCGTCTTCCTCGCGGACGTGGTCGGCGCGTACGACGTGTTCCGCGGCGGCCCGGAGACGGCCATCCGGGAGGGCCTGCAGATCCCGTCGAACGACCCGCTGCTCGTCATCCCCGTCATGGCGGCGGTGACGAAGCACCTCGGCTTCGGGGTCACGTTCTCCACCAGCTACGAGCCGCCGTTCACCTTCGCTCGCAGGATGTCGACGCTCGACCACCTCACGCGCGGCCGCCTCGGCTGGAACATCGTCACCTCCTACCTGCCCAACGCCGCCGCCAACTTCGGCCTGGAGGCCGAG
Organism: Microbacteriaceae bacterium; assembly: GCA_025463615.1. Next base: position 6,935 of record JAODAU010000400.1, read on the forward strand.
ATCCCGCACGACCGCCGCTACGAGATCGCAGACGAGTTCCTCGACGTGGTCTACAAGCTGTGGGAGGGCTCGTGGGACGACGACGCGGTGCTCGTCGACCGGGAGAACAGGGTCTATACGGATCCCGCGAAGGTGCGCTACATCGACCACGTCGGCGAGAACTTCCGGGTCGCGGGTCCGCACCTCCCCGAGCCGTCGCCGCAGCGCACGCCCGTGCTCTACCAGGCCACCGGTTCGCCGGCGGGCACCGAGTTCGCCGGCAGGCACGCCGAGATCGTGTTCACAGGCGGTCGCTCGGCCGACGACTTCCGCTCGAACGTTTCCCGGATGACGGCGGCGGCCGAGCGCCACGGACGCGGTCGCGCCGACATCCGGTTCATCGTGCAGGCCGGCGTGGTCGTGGCCCGCACCGACGAGGAGGCGGCCGACAAGTGGCGGCTGTACCGCGAGAACACGAGCGTGGACGGCATCCTCGCCCACTCCGGATTCCCGGTCGACCTGCCCGCGTTCCCGCGCGACATCACGGTCGCCGAGGCGCTGCGCAGGGCGGACATGGATGCCTCCGCCGTGCCCTACCTCGCGCTCGACGCCACGGTCGGCGCCACGCTCGACAGCCTCCGCAGTGAACGCGAGGGGCGCTACTTCGTGGTGGGCACGCCCTCGGTCGTCGCGGACGAGATCGAGCGCTGGCTCGATGACGACGGGGTCGACGGCATCAACCTTCGGCAGTACCACTCGTTCGACACCGCGCGGGATTTCGCCGAGCTCGTGGTTCCCGAGCTGCGTCGCCGCGGTCGGCTCGCCGAGCGGCCCGACATCCCCGTCACCCTGCGCGAGGGCCTGTTCGGTCGCGGGCCGCGCCTGCCCGGGTCCCACGTCGCCACGCGCTACCGCGGCGGGCGCAACCTGGACTCCCCGCTCCCTCCGCTGCGGTTCTCCTAGGCGTTAGTCTCGAAGCCCGGTGACCCGGGCCGTTCTGCGGCAGTGCGTTCGAAGGAGACGTCATGACCAGCTTCGAGACCCTCACGCTCGAGATCGACGACGGCCTGGCGGTCGTCACGCTCGACCGGCCGGATGCCGGAAACTCGATGATCGCCGCGTTCTTCGACGACTTCGGCGCGCTCGCCGACGACCTGACGGCGCGCGGACGCGAGATCCGGGCGGTGCTCGTGCGCTCGACGGGCCGGTTCTTCAGCGTCGGCGGCGACGTAGGCATGTTCGCCGAGCGGATCGACGAGCTCCCGGCCGCCGTCTTCGCGGGGACGCGAGCGATGCATCCGGCCCTCGCCCGCCTCGCCCGTCTCGATGCGCCCATCGTCGCCGCAGTGCAGGGAACGGCCATGGGTGGCGCGGTGGCGATGCTCTCGACCTTCGACCTGGTGGTCAGCGCGCGGTCGGCGAGGTTCGGCGCCGCCTACTCGCAGCTCGGCCTCAGCCTCGACCTCGGGGCGTCGTTCGGGCTCGCCTCGCGCATGGGCATCGCCCGCGCCCGCCGCTTCCTCCTGCTCGGCGAGGTGCTGGATGCCGAGGCCGCCGAGCGGGTCGGCCTGGTCGACGAGGTGGTCGACGACGTCGCCCTGGACGACACGACCCTCGCCCTCGCGCGCCGGCTCGCCGCCGGCCCGACGCGCGCCTACGGCGAGGTGCGCCGCCTGCTCGCGCAGTCGCTCCGCACCCCGTTCGAGACCCAGCTCGAGGAGGAGGCCCACGGGCTGGCCCGCACCGGGGCGACCCGCGACGGGCGCGAGGGCATCACCGCCTTCATGGAGAAGCGCGCGCCCGTGTTCCGGGGCGAGTGAGCCCCGCTACGCCCGGCGCAGCAGCACGCTGAGCCGGATCGCGGCGATCAGGAAGAAGACGCCGCCGAGGATCGCGTAGCCGCCGATCCCCGTCGCGCTCGCGGCGTGCTGGAGACCCTGCGCCGCGAACGCGCCGCCGGCCAGGATCGAGATCGCGCCGCTCACGATGAGCGGCACCTGTCCGCCGGCCTTGCGGCGAAGCACAGCCGCCAGGAGCTGCACGAGGCCCGCGACGATCGCCCAGACGCCCCACACCGCGAGCACGGCGGAGACGGATGCCGTGGACGCGAACCCGAGCGCGACGGCGGCGACGACGCTGGCCACGACGTTGATCCACTCGGGCACGCGCGTGGCCTGCGATGGGCCTTCCGCGCGCAGCTGCCACACCACGGCGCCGGCGTCGACGAGGGGGTAGAGCACCACGAGCACCGTGAGCAGCGGGCCCGTCGAGGTCGCGGCCAGGATGACGAGC
>JAODAU010000402.1 GCA_025463615.1 Microbacteriaceae bacterium
CAGGAGGCGTTCGACAGGATGTGCTGGGTGGCCGGGTCGTAGGTCGCCTCGTTGACGCCCATGACGAACGTGCCGTCCTCGTCGGTCGCGGGGGCCGAGATGATGACCTTCTTGGCGCCGGCGTCGAGGTGCTTCTGCGCGTCCTTGGCGTTGGTGAAGCGGCCAGTGGACTCGATGACTATGTCGACGCCCAGGGCGCCCCATCCGAGGTTCGCGGGGTCGCGCTCGGCGAGCACCTTGATCGGCTTGCCGTCGACCACGATCGAGTCGCCGTCGACCGTGACGGTCTCCGCCAGGCGCCCGGCGACCGAGTCGTACTTGAGCAGGTGAGCCAGCGACTTGGGGTCGGTGAGGTCGTTCACGGCCACCACCTCGAGGTCAGCGCCCTGCGCGAGCGCTGCGCGGAGGTAGTTGCGGCCGATGCGGCCGAAGCCATTGATACCGATCTTGACGGTCAAGGGAACTCCTGTTGCGAAAGGCGCCGACGGACGACGCGGCTTGAAGGGGGTCGTGGGGTTGGACAGGGTCGGGCGTGGCCGGCGCGGGGGCCGGCCACAGCGCCGTTATGACAGTACCAGCAGGCCGTCGGTCTTCGTGGAGGCCGCCGTGTAGCGCTCCTGGACGTTCGCCCAGTTGACGATGTTCCAGAAGGCCTTCACGTAGTCGGCGCGCACGTTCTTGTAGTCGAGGTAGTACGCGTGCTCCCAGACGTCGAGCGTGAGCAGCGGAACGAGGCCGAGCGGGATGTTGCCCTGCTGGTCGAACAGCTGGAAGACGCTGAGGTTCTTGCCGATGCTGTCGTAGCCGAGGATGGCCCAGCCGGAGCCCTGCACGCCCAGCGCGACCGCGGTGAAGTGCGCCACGAACTTGTCGAACGAGCCGAACTGGTCGTCGATGGCCGAGGCGAGGTCTCCGGTGGGCTTGTCGCCGCCGTCCGGCGAGAGGTTGGTCCAGAAGATGGAGTGGTTGACGTGGCCGCCGAGGTTGAACGCCAGGTCCTTCTCGAGCTTGTTCACGTTGGCCAGGTTGCCGCTGTCGCGGGCCTCGGCGAGGGCGGCCAGGGCGGCGTTCGCGCCGGTCACATAGGCCTGGTGGTGCTTGGAGTGGTGAAGCTCCATGATCTGCCCGCTGATGCTCGGGGCGAGTGCTCCGTAGTCGTAACCCAGCTCGGGAAGCGTGTATTCGGCCATAGTTCGATCTCCTTGTCAGTCGCCCCCGCGGGCGCACGACGGCGCTTCACACGCGGGGTCATTTTGTCACTCTACTCGCGTCAACCGGGGCACCCATCAAATGCTTCCCCAGCGTTCAGACGCCGTTCAGGCGTCCTCGTAGTCGGGCGGCAGGTTGGCGTCCGTGCCGGGGACGCCGAGGTCGACGGCGCGCTTGTCGGCCATGGCCAGGAGGCGGCGGATGCGGCCGGCCACGGCATCCTTCGTCATGGGCGGGTCGGCGTGGTGGCCGAGCTCGTCGAGGCTGGAGTCGCGGAAACGCAGGCGCAGCTCCCCCGCGTAGCGCAGGTGCTCGGGCACCTGCCCGTCGAGGATCTCGAGCGCGCGCTCGACCCGGGCGCAGGCCGCGACGGCGGCCTGCGCGGAGCGGCGGAGGTTGGCGTCGTCGAAGTTGACCAGGCGGTTGGCCGTCGCGCGCACCTCGCGGCGCTGGCGCAGCTCCTCCCAGTTGAGCACGGTGGCCGTGGCGCCCATGTGCACGAGCATGGCGCTGATGGCCTCGCCGTCGCGGATGACGACCCGGTGCACGCCGCGCACCTCGCGCGCCTTCGCGGCGATCTTGAGCCGGCCGGCGGCGCCGACGAGGGCCATCGCCGACTCGTTGCCGGGGCAGGTGATCTCGAGCGCCGCCGAGCGGCCCGGGTCGGTGAGCGAGCCGTGCGCGAGGAACGCCCCGCGCCAGACGGCCGCGAGCTCCTCGCGACTGCCGGTGGTGAGCTTGTTCGGGAGGCCGCGGATGGGGCGGCGGCGGGCATCCAGCAGGCCGGTCTGGCGCGCCAGGGTCTCGCCGCCGTCGAGCACGCGCACGAGGTAGTGGCTGGTGCGGCGCAGGCCGGACGCGGAGATCACGGAGATCTCGCTCTTCACCCCGTAGAGCTCGGCGAGGTCCTTGCGCACCCGGCGGGCGAGCAGCGCGGTGTCGAGCTCGGACTCGACGGCGATGCGGCCCGAGATGAGGTGGAGGCCGCCGGAGAAGCGGAGGATCGTGGCGAGCTCAGCGGCCCGGACCGTCGTCTTGCTCACCTCGATTCGGGAGAGCTCATCCTTGACGTCGGCGGTGAGGGCCAATTGGTGACTTCCTAACTGTCTGCGGGGTATCGGGGCGATCGTCTGACGGCGGCCCTGGTGCGGGCCGCGGGATCACTCCCGACCGAGGTCGCGGTGCCGCACGCTGACGGCCACGCCGGGTTGGTTTCGGAGCATGCGCGCGAGCCTCTCGGCGACCGCGACGGAGCGATGTTTTCCTCCCGTACAACCAATGGCGATCGTAGCGTGTCTCTTGTTCTCGCGCTGGAAGCCGGCGAGCACGGGGGCCAACGCCGTCGCGTAGGCCTCGACGAACTCCTCGGCGCCCTCCTGCGCGAACACGTAGTCGCTCACCTCGGGGTCGAGGCCGCTGTGCTCACGCAGCTCGGGGATCCAGAACGGGTTGGGCAGGAAGCGCATGTCGGCCACCAGGTCGGAGTCGGCGGGCAGGCCGTACTTGAAGCCGAAGCTCATCACGGTGAGCTGCACGCCCGGCGTCGCGGCGTCCGAGAAGGTGTCCGAGATCTTGGTGGCGAGCTGGTGGATGTTGAGGTCCGAGGTGTCGACGATGATGTCGCTCGACTCGCGCATCGCCAGCATCCGCTGCCGCTCCTCGCCGATGCCGTCGAGCAGCGTGCCGTCACCCTGCAGCGGATGCGGGCGGCGCACCTGCTCGAAGCGGCGCACCAGCGCGGCATCCGTCGCCTCCAGGAACAGCACGCGCACGGGGGTGTTCTCGCGCAGCGACTCCACGATCTCCTCGAGGTCGCTGAACAGCCGGCCGCCGCGCACGTCGACGATCGCCGCGATCTTGGGAAGCGTGTTGCCCACCCGGCCGGCCAGCTCGACCAGCGGGCGGAGCATCTGCGGCGGCAGATTGTCGACCACGTACCAGTCGAGGTCTTCCAGCGCGTTCGCGACCGTCGAGCGGCCGGCTCCCGACATTCCGGTGACGATCAGCACTTCCTGCTGCTCGTGTTCGGTGCTCATCAGGCGCGCT
>JAODAU010000123.1 GCA_025463615.1 Microbacteriaceae bacterium
CACGGCCGACGTGCGCGCGATCATCCGAGACCGCGGGGTTGATGTCGTCGTGGGATTCGGCGGATACGTCTCGCCGCCCGCATATTTCGCCGCGCGGGCCGATCGGACGCCCATCGACATACACGAGGCGAACGCGCGGCCCGGCATCGCCAATCGCCTCGGCGCATGGTTCACGAAGTACGTCGGGGTGGCGTTCCCCGGCACGCGGATCCGCAACGCGACGGTCGTCGGGATGCCGCTGCGACACGAGATCGAGCGGCTCGACCGGTTCGCGGCGCGAGGGGAGGGCATCCGTTTCTTCGGGCTCGCCGACGACAAGCCGACGCTCCTCGTGACGGGAGGGTCATCCGGTGCGCAGCGCATCAACGAGACCGTCTCGCGCGCGATCACTCTCATCCTCGGCGCCGGTTGGCAGGTCATCCACGTAACGGGGGAGTACCGCGACAGCATCGAGGACCCGCGCCTGCCCGGATACCTCCTGCTCAAGTACGCCGACCGCATGGACCTCGCCCTCGCCGTCGCCGACCTCGCCATCGGCCGCGCGGGCACCGCGACGGTCGCGGAGCTCGCCGGACTCGGCATCCCTGCGGTCTTCGTGCCGTACCCGGTGGGCAACGGCGAGCAGCGCTTCAACGCCCGTGGAGCGGTCTCGGCCGGCGGCGCGATCCTCGTCGACGACACGCGTTTCGACGCGGCCTGGATCGCATCGGACCTCGTGCCTCTGCTGCGCAGCCGTGCACGGATAGCGGACATGGCCGCACGGATCGCCACGACCGGAACGCTCGACGGGACCGACCGGATGGTCGACCTCGTCGGTCGGGCCCTCGCAGCGAAGTAAAATTGGCCCAATGATCAAGCCCGACCTCTCGATGCCACTCCCCGCCGAACTCGGAGCGGTGCACTTCGTCGGCATCGGCGGATCCGGCATGAGTGGCATCGCGCGATTGTTCGTCGCCTCCGGCCACACGGTCACGGGTTCCGACCGCTCGGAAAACCACAACACCGAGGACTTGCGGGCGCTGGGGGCGACCGTGTCCATCGGCCACGACGCGGGCAACGCGGGGGTCGCTGAGGCCGACGCACTGGTGTACACGGGCGCCCTGTGGCCGGACAACCCCGAGTACCTCGCGGCGGTGCGCCGCGGCATCCCGGTGCTGCACCGCTCGCAGGCACTCGCCTGGCTGATCAACCACAAGCGACTGGTCGCGGTTGCGGGCGCGCACGGCAAGACGACGTCGACGGGCATGATCATCACGGCCCTGCTCGAGCTGGGGGAGGACCCCAGCTTCGTCAATGGCGGGGTGATCCAGTCGCTGGGTGTGAGCTCGTCGTTCGGCACCGGCGAGCTGTTCGTCGTCGAGGCCGACGAGTCGGACGGGTCGTTCCTGCTCTACGACACCGCTGTGGGCCTCATCACGAATGTCGACGCCGACCACCTCGACCACTACGGCGACCACGATGCGTTCGATGCCGCCTTCGTCGAGTTCGCGAGCAAGGCATCCGAGCTCGTCGTCGTGTCCAGCGACGACCCGGGCGCGGTTCGCGTGACGCGTTCGATGGTCTCCGCACTGGGCCGCAACCAAGTCGCCTCGCGACGCGACGGGCTGCTCCGCGTCGGCCCACCACGCGTGCTCACCTTCGGCGAGGATGCCGCGGCCGACGTTCGCGTCCACTCGATCGTCACCGGCGGCCCGGTCACCTTCACCCTGTTCTGGCTGGGCGAGGACTACCCGGCGCGCCTCACGGTGCCAGGACGCCACAACGCCATCAATGCGGCCGGCGCCTTCGCCGTGCTCGTTGGCCTCGGCTTCGATCCGCGCGCTGCGCTCGACGGTATCGCGGCGTTCGGCGGCACCGAACGCCGCTTCGAGCTGCACGGCACGGTGCGCGGGGTGAGCGTGTACGACGACTACGCCCACCACCCCACCGAGGTCGCTGCGGCCCTGAGCGCGGCTCGCAGCGTCGTCGGCGACGGTCGGATCATCGCTGTGCACCAGCCGCACCTGTACAGCCGCACCCAGGCGATGGCCGGCGAGTTTGCCGAGACCTACGAGAGGCTCGCCGACCACACGATCGTGCTCGACGTCTTCGGCGCCAGGGAAGACCCGGTGCCAGGGGTGACGGGAGCGCTCGTCTCCGACCGCTTCCACGACTCCAGCCACGTCGACTACCTGCCCGACTGGCAGCAGGCCGCGGATCGAGCCGCAGCGATCGCGCGCGAGGGTGACATCATCATGACCCTCAGCTGCGGGGACGTGTACCGCATCGTGCCCCAGCTACTCGAGTCGCTCGCGGCTCCGCAGGGCACCTAGGCCGCCATGAAACGCCCAGAGGGCTTCGATCCGCCAGGGAAGCAGCAGCCCGTCCCGCCCGCACGCAAGCCCGTGCAGCCGGGCAGGCAACGCGCGACCCCCCAGCCCGCACAGCCCCGGCAACCGACGGTCGGGCGTGCGCAGAAGGCGGAGCCGAGCATCCGACCTCCGGCACCGGCACGCGGTGCGTCCTCGCGAGCGGCCAGGCCGGACGCTGCGGCTCGGGCAGACCTTCGTGCCGCCGCGCGTGAACGCCGCCGGGTCGAGCGTGCCGAGGTGCGCCGGTTCACCCGTCGCGCGCGTAATCGCCGCCTGGCCATCGCAGCGCTCGCGGGGACCGTCGTGACACTCGTTGGGCTGGTCTTCGTCGCCGTCTACTCGCCGATCCTCGCGCTGCGCACGATCACGATCGACGGCACGGCGCGCATCGATCCCACCGAGTTGCACACGGCGATCGACGGCCAGATGGGCACCCCGCTCGCGCTCATCGACTTCGACCGGATCACGACCGAGCTCTCGGCATTCCCACTCATCCGGAGTTACGTCACGGAGACCGTGCCACCGGACACCCTTCTCATCCACATCGTCGAGCGGCAGCCGGTCGGCTCGATCAAGATCGGGGACACCTACCGGCTCGTCGACCCGGCTGGCATCACGGTGCAGGAGTCGGTCGACCGTGTCCAGGGAGTGCCGGTCATCGACCTCGGCGGGGCGGATGCCTCGAGCCCGGCTTTCGCGTCTGTGGTCGAAGTGCTGCTCGCGCTCCCGCCGACCCTGCTCGCCCAGGTGGACAGCGCGTCCGCCCGCACGCGCGACGACGTGGTGCTCGTGCTCGCGGGCGTCGGTCAGCGTGTCAGCTGGGGCAGCGCGGACGACTCGGCGAAGAAGGCGGCCCTCCTCGCCGCACTCATCGCGGTGACCGATCCCGCCCGCGCTGGGGAGTTCGACGTCTCCGCGCCCGGCAACGGCGTGTTCCGGCCGAGCTAGCCGGGGATTCCCGACACGCGGGCGTGTCGGCATCCGTCGGGGGAGGGGCCGACCTACTCTCAACTCAAGAAATGCATACTGAGCATAACTTTAATCCTCAAGTAGAGGTTGAGAGTCTGCGAAGCAGGCACAGTGGCAGCGGAGGCCGGAAGTGACGTCAAACCAGAACTACCTGGCAGTAATCAAGGTAGTCGGCATCGGTGGCGGCGGTGTCAACGCCGTCAACCGCATGATCGAGCTCGGCCTGCGGGGCGTCGAGTTCATCGCCATCAACACGGATGCCCAGGCCCTCCTCATGAGCGACGCCGACGTCAAGCTCGACGTCGGTCGCGAACTGACGCGCGGTCTCGGTGCCGGCGCGGATCCCGAGGTCGGCCGTCGCGCCGCCGAGGACCACGCCGAGGAGATCGAAGAGGCGCTCGCCGGCGCCGACATGGTGTTCGTCACCGCCGGAGAAGGCGGTGGAACCGGTACAGGCGGCGCGCCCGTCGTCGCGCGCATCGCGTAGTCCATCGGCGCACTCACGATCGGTGTCGTCACGAAGCCGTTCGGCTTCGAGGGCAAGCGCCGCTCGTCCCAGGCCGAGGTCGGGGTGGCGAGCCTCAAGAATGAGGTCGACACCCTCATCGTCGTGCCCAACGATCGACTTCTCGAGATCAGCGATCGCGGCATCAGCATCGTGGAAGCCTTCCAGACGGCCGACCAGGTTCTCCTCGCCGGCGTTCAAGGCATCACCGATCTGAT
>JAODAU010000023.1 GCA_025463615.1 Microbacteriaceae bacterium
GCACCGGCCTGTTCCTGCTCGAGGGACCGCAGGCGGTGGAGGAGGCCCTGCGCTTCCGGCCGGAACTGCTCGTCGACCTGTTCGCCACGCCGACCGCACTGGAGCGCTACTCGAACCTCGCGCACGCCGCAGCGGACGCCGGGCTCGAGGTCGAGTTCGTCACCGAGCACGTGCTCGACACCATGGCCGACACGGTGACCCCGCAGGGCATCGTGGCCGTGTGCCGCCAGTTCCCGACCTCGGTGCGCGACATCCTCGGCGGCGCGACCCTCGTCGCCGTGCTCGAGGAGGTGCGCGACCCCGGCAACGCGGGCACCATCATCCGTGCCGCGGATGCCGCGGGCGCCGACGGCGTGATCCTCACCGGCCGCAGCGTCGACCTCTACAACCCCAAGGTGGTCCGCGCCTCCACCGGCTCGATCTTCCACCTGCCCGTCGCCGTCGGCGCGGAGCTCGAGTCCGTGCTGGAGCGCGCGCGGGAGAACGGCCTCACGGTGCTCGCCGCCGACATCAAGGGCGACGACCTGCTCGTCGCCCGCCAGGACGGGCTGCTCGCGCGGCCGACGGCCTGGCTGTTCGGCAACGAGGCGCGCGGGCTCTCCGACGAATACCTCGCGCTGGCCGACCGGGCCGTCACGGTGCCGATCTACGGCCACGCGGAATCCATGAACCTCGCCACGGCCGCCTCGGTCTGCCTCTACGAGAGCGCGTTCGCGCAGCGCAGCTGAGCGGCTCCACCGCGCATTAAGCTTGTGACCCGTGTCAGTAGAAATCACGGAAGCCTCGGTCGCCGAGGCGGTGGATGCCGCCCTCACCGCGATCGCGGCCAGCGACGACCTCGCCGCGCTCAAGCTGGTCAAGTCCGCGCAGCTCGGTGAGGGCTCGGCCATCGCCGCCCTCAGCGCCGCGATGCGCGACGTCGCCCCCGAGCGGAAGGCCGCGGCCGGCAAGCTCGTCGGCCAGGCCCGCGCCCGCGCCACCGAGGCCTTCGCCGCTCGCGAGGCCGAGCTGTTCGCCGTCGAGGATGCCCGCCGGCTCGCGGCCGAGACGGTGGATGTCACCGCCCTCCCGTCGCGCAGGACCACCGGTGCCCGGCATCCGCTCTCCCTGCTCCAGGAGCTCATCGGCGACGTGTTCGTGGGCATGGGCTGGGAGATCGCCGAAGGCCCCGAGCTCGAGAACGAGTGGTTCAACTTCGACGCGCTCAACTTCGACGAGGACCACCCGGCCCGCGCCATGCAGGACACGTTCTTCGTGGACCCGGTCGAGTCGCACCTGCTGCTGCGCACGCAGACCAGCCCGGTGCAGATCCGTTCGCTGCTCACGCGCGAGCTGCCGGTCTACGTGATCTCGCCCGGCAAGGTGTTCCGCACCGACGAGCTCGACGCGACGCACACGCCCGTGTTCCACCAGGTCGAGGGGATCGCCATCGACAGGGGTCTCACCATGGCCCACCTGCGCGGCACGCTCGAGCACTTCGCGCGCATCATGTTCGGCGCGGAGGCGAAGATCCGCCTGCGCCCCAACTACTTCCCGTTCACCGAGCCGAGCGCCGAGATGGACGTCTGGCAGCCGAACGCCAAGGGCGGCGCGCGCTGGGTGGAGTGGGGCGGATGCGGCATGGTCAACCGCAACGTGCTGCGCGCGGCCGGCATCGATCCCGATGAGTACCAGGGCTTCGCCTTCGGCATGGGCATCGAGCGCACGCTCCAGTTCCGCAACGAGCTCAACGACATGCGCGACAGGGTCGAGGGCGACGTCCGTTTCTCCCGACAGTTCGGCATGGTGGTCTGATGCGCGTCCCCTTCTCCTGGCTCCGCGAGTTCGTCGAGGTGCCCGCAGACACGACCCCCGCCGAGGTCCACGCCGCCCTGGTGCGCGTCGGCCTCGAAGAGGAGGACGTGCACGCCTTCGAGGTGAGCGGCCCCGTCGTGGTCGGGCAGGTGCTCGCGTTCGAGCCCGAGCCGCAGCCGAACGGTAAGACGATCAACTGGTGCCAGGTGGATGTCGGCCCCCTTCGAGAACCTCAGGGCGACGCTTCGAGTGCCTCAGGGACAGGTCGTGACATTCGCGGCATCGTCTGCGGCGCCCACAACTTCGTGGTGGGCGACAAGGTCGTGGTCTCGCTGCCCGGCGCCGTGCTGCCCGGCCCGTTCCCGATCTCCGCGCGCAAGACCTATGGTCACGTCTCCGACGGCATGATCGCGTCCGCGCGCGAGCTCGGCCTCGGGGAGGAGCACGACGGCATCCTGCGCCTCGCGTCCCTCGGGCTCGACCCCGAGGTCGGCTCGGACGCCATCGCCCTGCTCGGCCTCGACGACTGGGCGGTCGAGGTCAACGTCACGCCCGACCGCGGGTACGCGTTCTCGGTGCGCGGCATCGCGCGGGAGTATTCGCACTCCACAGGCGCCGTCTTCCACGACCCGGCACTGCGGCCTGAGCTGCGGGTCGCTCCGGGCGAGGGCTTCAGCGTGACGGTGGATGACGTGGCCCCGATCCGCGAGCGGCCCGCCGTCTCCGTCTTCGTCACCCGCGCCGTGCGCGGCGTGGACCCGGGCCGGCCCACGCCCCCCTGGATGGCGTCCCGGCTGCGGCTGGCCGGCATCCGCTCGATCTCGCTGGTGGTCGACATCACCAACTACGTGATGCTCGAACTCGGCCAGCCGATCCACGGCTACGACCTGGCGCGCCTCAGCGGCGGCATCGTCGTGCGCCGCGCCGAGCCGGGCGAGACGCTCGAGACCCTCGACGGCCAGGTGCGCACGCTGCACCCGCAGGACCTGCTCATCACCGACGGTTCGGGCCCCATCGGCCTCGCCGGCGTCATGGGCGGCGCCAGCACCGAGATCACCGCCGAGACCCAGGACATCCTGGTCGAGGCCGCCAACTTCGACCCCGTGAGCATCGCCCGCACCGCGCGCCGCCACAAGCTGCCGAGCGAGGCGTCGCGCCGCTTCGAGCGCGGCGTCGACCCGCAGATCGCGGATGCCGCGGCCGCCCGCGTAGTCGAGCTGCTCGAGCAACTGGCCGGCGGGCACGCCGACCCACTCGGGTCACGGCTCTACGAGGTCACCCCGGCGAAGGCCATCGCGCTGCCGGAGGGCTACGTCGCCGCCCTCACGGGTGCCGACTACACCGCGGACGAGATCCGCTCCTCGCTCAGCGACATCGGCGCCGAGCTCGTTCCGGTCGACGGCGGGCTCGAGGTGACGCCGCCGAGCTGGCGCCCCGACCTCACCGACAAGGCCACGCTGGTCGAGGAGGTCGCCCGGGTGGTCGGCTACGACCGCATCCCCGCCGTGCTCCCCGTCGCGCCGCCCGGGCGCGGCCTCACGCGCGAGCAGAAGCTGCGACGCTCGACCGCGCAGGTGCTCGCGGCCAACGGCCTCGTCGAGGTGCTCTCCTATCCGTTCGTGAACGCGAAGGCGAACGAGACCTTCGGCCAGGCGACCGCGATCCGACTGGTCAACCCGCTCGACGCCGAGGCGCCGTTCCTGCGCACCTCGCTGCTGCCCGGGCTCATCGAGATCGCGCGCCGCAACCTGTCGCGCGGGCTCGTCGACCTCGGCCTGTTCGAGCTCGGGAGCGTCGTGCGCCCCGAGCCGGGCGTCGACTATGGCAGCGGACCGCTGCCCTCCGGCGTCGTGCGGCCGACGGTGCGCGAGCTGGGCGAGCTGCTGGAGAGCATCCCGCCGCAGCCGCTCCTCGTCTCGGCAATCCTGCTCGGCGACTCGTCGGACAAGCAGCCCGGTTCTCCCGCCACCGCCTACGGGCTGGCGGACGCGCTGGACGTCGCGCGCCAGGTCGCGGCCGCCGTGGACGCGCCGCTCGAGGTGCGCCAGGGCGCGCATCCGGCCCTGCACCCCGGTCGCACCGCCGAGCTCTTCGTCGGGGATCGTCCGGTCGGGGTCGCGGGGGAGCTGCTGCCGGCGCTCGCGGACGGGCTCGACCTGCCGCGGGTCGTGGCGATGGTCGAGCTGGACCTCGGCCTGATGATCGAGCTCGCGCGCCCCGAGGTCACGCCCGCGCCGATCGCGGCATTCCCGGCCGCGACGCAGGACCTGTCACTGGTCGTGCCCGCAGAGGTTCCGGCGGGCGAGGTGCTCGCGGCCGTCGTCGAGGGCGCTGGCTCGCTGCTCGAGCACGCGCGCCTGGTCGACGACTACCGCGGCTCCGGCGTGCCCGAGGGCTCGAAGTCGATCACGCTGGCGCTGCGCTTCCGGGCACCGGATCGCACGCTCACCGCGGCCGAGGCCTCCGAGGCCAAGCTCGCGGGTGCCGCGGTCGCCACGGAGCGGTTCGGCGCGAGCATCCGCGAGTAGGTGTCGCTGATCGGCGGCACGGCCGGTTTCCACTATGCTCGACCCGTGGACAACTACCGCAGCACCGGATCGGACGAGCGTCGCTTCCCCGCGCGCCGCGGCCTCCGCCTGCGCGGGGAGCGACTGAGGGCGACGCTCTAGCCCCGATCCGAAGCCACCACGGCTGACCGATTCGCGTGAGCGCCGCCGGACCTCTTCCCCGTCCACCACTCACAAAAGGCCGATCAATGTCCTATTCCGTCGCCGTCGCAGGCGCCAGCGGGTACGCCGGTGGGGAGCTGCTGAGACTGCTCGCGGCCCATCCGGATTTCACCGTCACCACCGTGACCGCCCACCAGAACGCGGGCCAGCCGCTCGCCGCCGTGCAGCCGCACCTGCGTTCGCTCGCCCACCTCGAACTCGTCGCCACGACGCCGGAGAACCTCGCCGGCCACGATGTCGTCTTCCTCGCCCTGCCGCACGGCGCGTCCGGCGCGATCACCGCCGAGCTGCCGGATGACACGCTCGTCGTCGACTGCGGCGCCGACCACCGCCTCGCCGACCCCGCCGACTGGGCCGCGTTCTATCCCGGCGAGTATTTCGGCGCCTGGGCCTACGGCGTCCCGGAGCTCATCGTCGGCGACGGCCGCCAACGCGCCAACCTCGTCGGCTCACGCCGCATCGCCGCCCCCGGCTGCAACGCCTCCACCGTCTCGCTCTCGCTGGCGCCGGGCATCGCCGCCGGCGTCATCGAGGAGCGCGACCTCGTGTCGGTGCTCGCGGTCGGCCCCTCCGGCGCGGGCAAGACCCTGAAGCTTCCGAACCTCGCCAGCGAGGTGCTCGGCTCGGCAAACCCGTATGCCGTGGGCGGCACGCACCGGCACATCCCGGAGATCCAGCAGGCGCTGCGGGGAGCGGGCGCTACGAAGCCGACCATCTCGTTCACGCCGGTTGTCGTGCCGATGTCGCGGGGCATCCTCGCGACCTCAACCGCCCGCATCGTGCCCGGTACCTCGGCCGAGCGGGTGCGCGCGGCCTGGGTCGACGCCTACGCCGACGAGCCGTTCGTGCACGTGCTGCCGGCGGGCGAGTTCCCGCGGTCGGGCGACACGATCGGCTCAAACTCGGTCTCGATCGGGGTGGGCGTGGACGAGGCGGCCGGACGGGTCGTGGTCATCGCCGCGCTCGACAACCTCGTCAAGGGCACCGCGGGCGCCGCGATCCAGAGCGCGAACCTCGCGCTGGGCTTAGCCGAGACCACGGGGCTCACGACGGACGGAGTCGCGCCGTGAGCGTCACGCATGCGAAAGGGTTCGAGGCGGCCGGGGTCGCCGCCGGCCTCAAGAGCTCGGGGGCGCCGGATGTCGCGCTCGTCGTCAACCGCGGCCCGAGCCAGGCGGCCGCCGCGGTCTTCACGAGCAACCGCGCCAAGGCCAACCCGGTGATCTGGTCGCAGCAGGCGATCGCCGACGGCGTGGTCGGGGCCGTCATCCTGAATTCGGGCGGGGCCAACTGCTTCACCGGCTCGTTCGGCTTCCAGACCACGCACCAGACGGCCGAGGCCGTCGCCGGGGAACTCGGGCTCTCCGCGAGCGACGTCATCGTCTGCTCGACCGGGCTGATCGGCGTCGGCGACGAGACCTTCCGATCCGGCGTCATCGCGGGCTCCCGCGCGGCGGCTGGGGCGCTCGACGCCGACGGCGGCCTCGACGCGGCGACCGCCATCATGACGACGGACACCCACCCGAAGCAGGCCGTGGTCGAGGGCGACGGCTGGTCGATCGGCGGCATGGCCAAGGGCGCGGGGATGCTGGCGCCCGGCCTCGCCACCATGCTGGTGGTCATCACCACCGACGCCGACGTGCCCGCCGACAGGCTCGACTCCGCGCTTCGCGCGGCGACCGCGGTCACGTTCGACAGGCTGGACTCCGACGGCTGCATGTCCACCAACGACACCGTGGTGCTGCTGGCGTCCGGGGCGTCCGGGGCCGTCCCGTCGGACGAGGAGTTCGCCGCCGCCGTCCAGGCCGTCTGCGCCGAACTGGCGATCCTGCTGCAACAGGACGCCGAGGGCGCCTCCCACGACATCGACATCGAGGTCACCGGCGCGGCCAGCGAGGCCGACGCGGTCGAGGTCGGTCGTTCGATCGCGCGCAACAACCTGTTCAAGGCCGCCGTCTTCGGCAACGACCCCAACTGGGGCCGCGTGCTCGCAGCGATCGGCACGACGTCCGCCGACTTCGACCCCTACGACGTGGACGTCACGATGAACGGCGTGCGCGTGTGCTCCAAGGGCGCCCCCGACCGCCCGAGCGATGAGGTCGACCTCACGCCGCGCGCGGTCCACCTGCTGCTGGACCTGCACGCGGGCGACGCGACAGCGACGATCCGCACCAACGACCTCACGCACGACTACGTGCACGAGAACAGCGCGTACTCGAGCTGATGGGCAGGCACGTGGCTGATCACGAGGAGCAGGCGGCGAGCGCCAAGGCGGCGACGCTGATCGAATCGCTGCCCTGGCTGCGCCACTTCGACGGCAAGATCATGGTCGTCAAGTTCGGCGGCAACGCGATGGTGGACGAGGAGCTCGGCCGCACCTTCGCCGAAGACATGGTGTTCCTGCGCCAGGTCGGCGTGAAGCCGGTCGTGGTGCACGGCGGCGGCCCGCAGATCTCCGCGGCGCTCAAGGAACGCGGCATCCCGAGCGAGTTCCGCGGCGGCCTGCGCTTCACGAACACGCAGGCGATCGACGTGGTGCGCGACGTGCTCGCCGAACAGGTCGGGCCGGAGCTCGCGCGCCTCATCGACGCGCACGGGCCGCTGGCCCAGGCGCTGTCGGGGGAGACCGACGGACTCTTCACGGCGACCCGGCGCGGAACGGTGGTCGACGGCCAGGAGGTCGACCTCGGCTTCGTCGGCGACGTGACCGCGGTCAACCCGGCCGTCGTCCGCGCGATCATCGACGCGGGTCGCATCCCGGTCGTCTCGTCGATCGCCCCGGACGCCGACGGGCAGGCGCTCAACGTCAACGCCGACTCGGCCGCGGCCTCCCTGGCCGTCGCGCTGGGAGCCGAGAAACTGATCGTGCTCACGGATGTCGCGGGGCTCTACCGCAACTGGCCCGACACGTCATCCCTCGTCTCCGAGATCACCGCGGACGAGCTGCGGGAGCTGCTGCCGAGCCTCGAGTCGGGCATGATCCCCAAGATGGCCGCGTGTCTCGAGGCGGTCGGCGGGGGCGTGCCGGCCGCCGCCATCATCGACGGGCGGATGCCCCACGCCATCCTGCTCGAAGCATTCACGTCGGAGGGTTCCGGCACACAGGTGGTCCCCGCGGCCGCCGCAACGGAGGAGTCATGACAGACGCACAGGACTGGCGGCCGCGCTACGCGGCCGCGATGATGGGGTCGGTCCCGGCCCCGATGCAGATGCTCGAGCGCGGCGAGGGCTGCTACGTCTGGGACGTCGACGGCAAGCGCTACCTCGACTTCCTCGCGGGCATCGCGGTCAACGCCCTCGGCCACGCGCATCCCGTGCTCGTCGAGGCGGTGTCGCGGCAGGTCGGCACGCTCGCCCACGTGAGCAACTACTTCGCGTCGCCGCCGCAGCTCGAGCTGGCCGAGCGCCTGCGCCGCATCACCGGCGCAGGCGACCGCGGGCGCGTCTTCTTCTGCAACTCGGGCGCCGAGGCGATCGAGGCGGCCATCAAGCTCGCCCGCCTCAACCGCGGTCCCGACGGCAGGCGCACGCGCATCATCTCGCTCTTCAACGCGTTCCACGGCCGCACCATGGGCTCGCTCTCGCTCACCGGCAAGGCGCCGATGCGCGAGCCGTTCGAGCCGCTGCTGCCCGGCGTCACTCACATCGACTCGACCATCGAGGCGCTGGAGCGGGCGATGGATGACACGGTCGCCGCCATCTTCATCGAGCCCGTCAAGGGCGAGGCCGGCGTCATCGAGCTGCCCGAGGGCTTCCTCGAGCGGGCCCGGGAGCTCGCCACCGAGACCGGCGCGCTGCTCATCCTGGACGAGATCCAGACCGGGGTCGGCCGCTCGGGCACCTGGTTCGCGTTTCAGCAGACCTCGGTCGTGCCCGACGCGCTGTGCCTTGCGAAGGGCATCGCCGGGGGAGTGCCGATCGGGGCGCTGGTGACGTTCGGCGCGGCATCCGACCTGTTCAAGGCCGGCCACCACGGCAGCACCTTCGGCGGCAACCCGCTCGCCACCGCGGCAGGCAACGCCGTGCTCGGCGAGATCGAGCGGGCCGGGCTGATCCAGAACGCGCAGAGGCGCGGCGACCAGCTGCGCCAGCTGATCCGCGACCTCGACTCACCGCTGGTCGCCGAGGTGCGCGGGCAGGGCATCCTCGTCGGCGTCGGGCTCACCGCTCCGGTGGCGAACGCCGTGGCAGCGAAGGCGTTCGAGCTGGGTCTGATCATCAACGCGGCCAACGACACGAGCATCCGGCTCGCGCCGCCCCTCATCGTCGGCGACGCCGAGCTCGCCGAGTTCCGCGACCTCTTCGCCCGAGCCCTGGAGGCCTCAGCATGACCAGACACTTCCTGCGGGATGACGACCTCAGCCCCGCGGAGCAGGCCGAGATCCTCGACCTGGCCGTGCGGCTCAAGACCGACCGCTGGCAGGTGAAGCCGCTCGAGGGCCCGCAGACCGTCGCGGTGATCTTCGACAAGTCGTCCACGCGCACGAGGGTCTCGTTCGCGGTCGGCATCGCCGACCTCGGCGGCGAGCCGCTCATCATCTCCACCGCCAGCAGCCAGCTCGGCGGCAAGGAGAGCCCGAGCGACACCGCACGCGTGCTGGAGCGGCAGGTGGCATCCATCGTCTGGCGCACCTACGCGCAGTCCGGGCTGGAGGAGATGGCGCGCGGCACGACCGTGCCGGTCATCAACGCGCTCTCGGACGACTTCCACCCCTGCCAGCTGCTCGCCGACCTGATGACCATCCGCGAGCACCGCGGTGAGCTCGCCGGCCTCACCCTCACCTTCGTGGGCGACGGTGCGGACAACATGGTGCACTCGTACCTGCTCGCCGGTGCGACCGCCGGCATGCACATCCGCGTCGCCTGCCCCGACGGCTACCTGCCCAAGGAGGACGTGGTGGCGGATGCCGATGCCATCGCCGCGGC
>JAODAU010000033.1 GCA_025463615.1 Microbacteriaceae bacterium
GCTCGGGCCGCCTCGGCATCGGCATCGTGGGCGCCGGCCGCGTCGGGCCGGTACTCGGCGCCGCGCTGTCCGCCGCCGGCCACGCCGTCGTGGGTATCTCGGCGATCTCCGACGCGAGCCGCGAGCGCGCAGAGGCGATGCTGCCGCATGCGCCGATTCTCGACGTGCCCGACCTCATCGAGCGCAGCGAACTCGTGCTGCTCGCCGTGCCCGCCGACGAGCTCGCCGCACTGGTTGCCGGACTCGCCGCCACCGGCGCGTGGCAGCCCGGTCAGCTCGTGGTGCACACGGCCGCGGAGTTCGGTGTGGGGGTGCTGGCGCCGGCCACGGCATCCGGGGTCATCCCGCTCGCTATCCACCCGGCGGTCTCGTTCACCGGCACGAGCATGGACCTCTCGCAGCTCACCGGCGCGTACTTCGCGGTGACCGCGCCCTCGCCGGTGCTGCCGATCGGGCAGGCGCTCGTCGTGGAGATGGGCGGCGAGCCGATCGTGGTCGACGAGGCGGATCGCGCCGCCTACGCCGAGGCGATCGCCACGGCCACGAGCTTCTCGAGCGCGATCGTGGACCAGGCCACCGGCATCCTCGCCGACATCGGCATCGAGGAGCCGGGCCGCCTGCTCGCCCCGCTGGTGCGCTCGTCGGTAGAGATCGCGCTGCGCCGGGCGCCCCGCGGCTGACGATTCCTCGTGGCGGGGGATACGCCGGCTCGTGGCGGGGATATCGCCTCGCGGACCCTGGCGTGTCCCTCGCCGCGACGAGTTAGCCCCGCCGCCGAGATCGCGCCGGCCTAGGCGCCGACGAGGGGGCGGATGTGGGCGGCTATCGTCTGCGCGCCGCGCTCGGCCATCGCGATCGTGTAGTGGTTCACGTCGGGGACCTCGATGAACGTGCCGAGCGGAAGGGCCCGACGCCAGCGTTCCACGGCATCCGGCGGGTACAGGCCGGGCGTCTGGTCGAGCAGCCCGCGCGGGGCCGTGAGCAGGGTGAATTCGCGCACGGAGTCGAGCGCATTAGAGACCGCGGCACTCTCGTAGAGTTCGTGCGAGTCCGCGGCCATCGCCTCGAACGCGGTCGAGGCGCGCAGTTCGGGCGCCTCACCCTGCAGGTCGTAGAGCGCGTACTGCTCCACGTCGTCGCTCCAGTTCGGGCCGAGCGCCGGGTGCCGGCGCCAGAACCCGAGGTACTCGTCGGGGCTGGCGAACGTCATCGAGAGCCGGTCTGCAGCCGGGCCCAGGGATGCCGCGACGACCGCATCGACGTCGGCCCCCTCCGGCAGCTCCAGCGGCAGGCCGCCGTCCACGAGCAGCAGCCCCTGGAAGCGCTCGGGATACAGCTGGGAGGCGACGAGCGCGACGAAGCCGCCCATCGAGTGCCCGACGATCGGCGCCCGAGCCACGCCGAGCGCGCCCATCATCGCCTCGAGGTCGGCGGCGTGCGCGGCCATCCCGTACGGCGCGCCGAGCCCGTTGCTCCTGCCCCGGCCGCGCAGGTCGGGGGCGATGAACCGCACCTCGGGCAGGGCTCGGGCGACTACGTTCCACTGGCGGTGCGACGCGGTGATGCCGTGCACCAGCACGACGGCGGGCCCGTCGGCCGGACCCCACTCGCCCACGTGCAGGGTGCCGCCCCCGACGGGCACGTCGTACTCGCGCGGCATCATCGCGCGCTCCAGCCGCCGTCGATGAGGTACGACGAGCCGGTGACCATGCTCGCGTGCGGGCCGGCCAGCCACACGGCGAGGGAGGCGACGTCGGCGGGCTCCGTCATCCTCTTGATCGCGCTGTTCACCAGCAGCACCTTCTCGGCGACCTCCGACTCGGGGATGCCGTGCACCCTCGCCTGGTCGGCGATCTGCCTCTGCACCAGCGGCGTATTCACGTAGCCGGGGTTGATGCAGTTGCTCGTGACCCCGTGCGGCGCCCCCTCGAGCGCGGTCGTCTTCGACAGCCCCTCGAGCGCGTGCTTGGCCGTCACGTAGGCCGACTTGAACTCGGAGGCGCGGATGCCGTGCACCGACGAGACGTTGATCACGCGCCCGAACCCGCGCTCGTACATGTGCGGCAGCGCGGCCCGGATCAGCAGGAACGGCGCCTCCACCATCAGCGCGAGGATGGTGTGGAACGCCGCAGGGTCGAACTCCTCGATCGGCGCCACCCGCTGGATGCCGGCGTTGTTGACGAGGATGTCGACATCCAGCGCCAGGTCGGCCAGCGCCGCCGTGTCGGTGAGGTCCACGGCCCAGGGCTCGCCGCCGATCTCGTCGGCGAACTCCGCCGCGGCATCCCCGTTCACGTCGGCCACGACCACGTGTGCGCCCTCCGCGGCGAACGCCCTGGCGATGGCCGCGCCGATGCCGCTGGCGCCGCCGGTCACCAGGGCTTTGCGTCCTTGCAAATCCGAATTCATTCGGTCAGGCTACGCTCCAAACGTTCAACGAAGAATGGAGCACGCGATGCCGATTTTCGACGGGATCACCGCCACCACCATCACCACCCCGGAGCTCGGGGTCAACGTGCTCACGCGCGACGGCGACCCGGATGACGGCCCCGCCGTCGTGCTCATCCACGGCAACGTCTCGTCGGCCCTGTTCTGGCAGGAGCTCATGCTCGCGCTCCCCGCAGACCTCCGCGTCTTCGCCATCGACCTGCGCGGATTCGGCGCCACCGAGACGAAACCGGTGGACGCCACCCGCGGCGTTCGCGACTTCAGCGACGACGTTTTCGACACCGTCACCGCCCTCGGGCTGAGCGACATCCACCTCGTCGGCTGGAGCATGGGCGCCGGCGTCGTGCTGCAGTACGCGCTCGACCATCCGGTCGCCAGCGTCACGGTCGAGTCCCCGGTCTCGCCCTACGGGTTCGGCGGCACCGCCCTCGACGGCACGCGACTCACGGATGACGACGCCGGCACGGGCGGCGGGGGCGCGAACCCGGAGTTCGTGGCCAGCATCCGCGCGCAGGACACCAGCCGGGACAACCCGCTCGCCTCCTACGCGGTCTACAAGAGCTCGTACGTCGCGCCCGGCTTCGAGTCCGCCAACGAGGACACCTGGGTCGAGTCGATGCTCACCACGGCGATCGGCGACGACAACTACCCGGGCGACGCCGCGGCATCCGACAGCTGGCCAGGCTTCGCGGCCGGCACGCGCGGCGTGCTCAACACGATGGTGCCGAAGTATTTCGACGTCTCCGGCGTCGTCGACCTCGCGGTGAAGCCGCCTCTGCTCTGGATCCACGGCGCGCAGGACGCGATCGTCTCCGATGCCTCCTACTTCGACATCAACTACCTCGGCCAGGTGGGCGTCATCCCCGGCTGGCCCGGAGAGGATGTCGCCCCCGCCCAGCAGATGGTCACCCAGACCCGCGCGGTGTTCGAGCGGTACGCGGCGAACGGCGGGGCCTACCGCGAGCTGCTCCTGGAGAACTGCGGCCACTCGCCGCACCTCGAGCACCCCGCCGAGTTCCGGGATGCCCTGCTCGCGAACATCGAGGCGGCCAAGTCCGTCTAGCATCGAGGGGTGCCAACCGTCATCGTCGAGTCCATCGTTGAACTCCGGGCGGCGCTCGCCGACAGGGGAACCGTCGCGCTCGTGCCCACGCTGGGCGCCCTCCACGACGGGCACCTCGCGCTCGCGAAGCGGGCGAAGGAGCTCGCGCAGACGGTCGTCGTGTCCATCTTCGTGAACCCGCTGCAGTTCGGGCCGAACGAGGACTACCTGCGCTACCCGCGCGACCTGGAGGGCGACGCGAAGCGGCTCGACGAGGTCGGAGTCGACTTCATCTTCGCGCCGACCGTCGACGACATGTACCCGCACGGCGGCACCGAGACGCGCATCACCGCCGGCGACATCGGCAGCCGCTTCGAGGGCCGCTCGCGCCCCGGCCACTTCGACGGCGTGCTCACGGTGGTCGCCAAGCTGCTCAACATCGTGCAGCCGTCGGTCGTCATGTTCGGCCAGAAGGATGCCCAGCAGGTCTTCCTCGTGAGCCGCATGGTGCGCGACCTCGACTTCCCGCTCACGGTGGAGGTGCTGCCGACCGTGCGCGAGGCCGACGGCCTCGCGCTCTCCAGCCGCAACCGCTACCTCGACGCGAAGGAACGCCGGGCCGCGCTGGCGCTGGCGCGCGCGCTCGAGGCGGCCGAGTCATCCGCAGACCGCGGCATCGACGCCGTGCTCGCCGCCGCCCAGTCCGTGATCATGGGCGAGCCGCTCGTCGAGCTCGACTACCTCGCCCTGGTCGACCCGGCCACCTTCCTGCCGCTGGATGACGACCACCAGGGCAGGGCGATCGTGCTGGTCGCCGCGCGCGTCGGCACCACCCGCCTGATCGACAACGAGACGATCTTCCTCGCCCGCTCCGGCTCCTAAGCTGGACGGATGCAGCAGAACCAGACGCCCGAGGCCGAACCCACCGAGGAGGAGCTCTCCGAACAGGCCCAGGTGCGGCTCGCCAAGCGCGAGCGCCTGATCGAGTCCGGCGCCGGCGCCTACCCGGTCTCGCTGCCGATCACGACCACGATCCCGGCCGTGCGGGCGAAGCATCCCAACCTGGAGACGGATGCCGTCACCGGCGACATCGTCGGCCTCGCCGGCCGCGTCGTGCACGCCCGCAACGGCGGCAAGCTGTGCTTCGCGGCGCTGCAGGCGGGCGACGGATCGCGCATCCAGGCCATGGTGTCGCTGGCCGAGGTCGGCGAGGAGTCGCTCGACCGCTGGAAGGAGTACGTCGACCTGGGCGACCACGTCTTCGTGCACGGCGAGGTGATCTCCAGCCGCCGCGGCGAGTTGAGCATCATGGTCGACGACTGGGCCATCGCCTCCAAGGCCGTGCGACCGCTGCCCAACCTGCACTCCGAGCTGAGCGAGGAGACGCGGGTGCGCCAGCGCTACCTCGACCTCATCTCGCGCGAGGCGGCCCGCGAGACCGTGCGGGCGCGCGCGAAGGCGGTCGCCTCGCTGCGGCGCACCTTCGACGACGAGCGCTACATCGAGGTCGAGACCCCGATGCTGCAGACCATCCACGGCGGCGCGTCGGCGCGGCCGTTCACCACGCACTCGAACGCGTTCGACACCGAGCTGTTCCTGCGCATCGCGCCGGAGTTGTTCCTCAAGCGGGCGGTCGTCGGCGGCATCGAGCGGGTCTTCGAGATCAACCGCAACTTCCGCAACGAGGGCGCGGACTCCACCCACAGCCCCGAGTTCGCGATGCTGGAGGCCTACCAGGCGTACGGCGACTACAACCAGATGGCCGACCTCACCCAGCAGCTGATCCAGGATGCCGCCAAGGCCATCGCCGGCTCGCACGTGGTCACCTGGGCCGACGGCTCGCAGTACGACTTCGGCGGGCAGTGGGACCGCATCTCGATGTACGACTCGCTGAACGCGGCATCCGGCTGGAACATCACGGTCGACACCCCGCTCGAGGAACTGAAGGCGAAGGCCGACGAGCTCGGCATCGAGGTGACCCAGCCGACGCCCGGCAAGTATGTCGAGGAGCTCTGGGAGCACTTCGTGAAGGGCGACCTGCACCGACCCACCTTCGTGATGGACTTCCCCGTCGACACGAGCCCGCTGGTGCGCGACCACCGCTCGCTGCCCGGCGTGGTCGAGAAGTGGGACCTCTACGTGCGCGGCTTCGAGCTGGCCACCGGTTACTCGGAGCTCGTCGACCCCGTGATCCAGCGCCAGCGCTTCGTCGAGCAGGCGAAGCTCGGCGCGGCCGGCGACGTCGAGGCGATGCGGCTCGACGAGGAATTCCTGCGCGCACTGGAACACGGGATGCCGCCCACCGGGGGCATGGGTATGGGCATCGATCGCCTGCTCATGGCGCTCACCGGCCTGGGGATCCGCGAGACCATCCTCTTCCCACTCGTCAAGTGAGACCATGGATGTGATGGCAGAGAACCCGCTCGACCCCAAACCCAAGCCGAAGGTCTCGTCGGCGCGCCTGCTGATCTGGCTGGGGGTCGCCGTCGTGGCGCTCTACTCGATCATCACGGGCATCATCGGCGTCATGCACAACGGGTAGCATCGAACACGTGATTCAGAACTTCTGGGGCAACGCGATCTACTCGCTCGTGCCCACGATCCTGCTCGGGATCGTCTTCTGGGTCGTCATGCGCGCCATCATCCGGTCGGACCGCACCGAGCGCAAGGTGTACGCCGACATCGAGGCCGAGGAGCGCGCCAAGCTCGTCGCCGAGGAAGTCTCGGCCGCGCCCAAGAAGTAGGCGCTAACCCCCATAGCGCTGGGCCACGCCGCCCTCCTAGCCTTGCCGGAGAGGCCCCGATTCGCCGCCGTATCGTCATACCCGAGGCTGCATTTCCTGTGCGCGCCGACGACTCGGTCCTCGGCCCCGGTGCTGTCCGTTACCCGAGCAGCCGCGCCGGGGCCACCTCGGTGCCTGGGCGTTCGGACTGGTCAAATCGTGTCGTAAAAGTGGCGTGGCACAACCGTGGTTTCGCTGGCATGCTCATCACATGCGAATTTTCATCAGCCACACGAGCTACGACCACCCAGTCGCCTCCTACCTCTCGAGCGCGCTCACCGGTATCGGTGTCAAGACCTTCATGCTTCCCGAGGATGCGCCGGCCGGATCAAACTGGATGGAACAGATCCGGGTCGG
>JAODAU010000067.1 GCA_025463615.1 Microbacteriaceae bacterium
TGGTGCTCGGTGTGCCGATGGCCGCGGTACTCGCGCGGGTGCCGTTCCCGGGCCAGCGTGTCGTGCGCGCGCTCGTGCTGCTTCCGCTCGTGCTGCCGCCCGTCGTCGGCGGCATCGCGCTGCTCTACACGTTCGGGAGGCGCGGGCTGCTGGGTTCGACGTTCGACGTCCTCGGCATCCAGATCGCGTTCTCCACCACAGCGGTCGTGCTCGCGCAGACGTTCGTGGCCATCCCGTTTCTCGTGCTCAGCCTGGAGGGCGCGCTGCGCACGGCCGGCACGCGCTACGAGGTGGTCGCGTCGACGCTCGGCGCCCGGCCCACGACCGTGCTGCGGCGGGTGACGCTGCCGCTGATCCTTCCGGCGCTCGTCTCGGGCGCGATCCTCTCGTTCGCCCGCGCGCTCGGCGAGTTCGGCGCGACGCTCACGTTCGCGGGCAGCCTGCAGGGCGTCACGCGCACGCTGCCGCTCGAGATCTACCTGCAGCTGGAGACCAACCCGGATGCCGCGGTGGCCCTCTCACTCGTGCTGGTCGCGGTCGCGATCCTCGTCGTCGGGCTGACGTATCGCGGGGTCAACCCGCTCGGGCGGAGCACGGGTGCTTGAGCTGACCGCCGTGGTGCCCGGCCGACTGGATGCCGCCCTCACCGTCACCGCCGGCGAGACCGTCGCCGTGCTCGGGCCGAACGGCGCGGGCAAGTCCACGCTGCTCGCGGCCATCGCGGGGCTGCTGCGACCGGCGAGCGGGAGTGTCACCCTCGCCGGCCGCACCCTCTTCGACGCCGACACCTGGGAGCCGCCGCACCGCCGCGGCGTCTCGCTGCTCGCACAGGACGCGCTGCTGTTCCCGCACCTCAGCGTGCTCGAGAACGTGGCGTTCGGGCCGCGGAGCACGGGACACTCCGCGGCCGAATCACGGGAGACCGCGATGCGGTGGCTCGCCGAGGTCGGCGCACAGGAGTTCGCCCGGCGACGGCCAGGCCGGCTCTCGGGAGGGCAGGCGCAGCGGGTCGCCGTGGCTCGGGCGCTGGCATCCGACCCGCGGCTGCTGCTGCTCGACGAGCCCATGGCCGCGCTGGACGTGACCGTGGTGCCGGCGATGCGCGGGGTGCTCAAGCGGGTGCTCGCCGACCGCACGGTGATCATAGTGACGCACGACGTGATCGACGCGTACACCCTCGCCGACCGGGTGGTGGTGCTCGAGGCGGGGCGCATCGTGGATGCCGGGCCGACGCGCGAGGTGCTCGCGCGGCCGCGCACGCCGTTCGCCGCCGCGCTGGTGGGGCTCAACCTGCTGGTGGGGGAGAGCACGGCGGAGGGGCTGCTCGTGGAGGGGCGTTCGGTGGTGGCATCCGTGCCGCTTGTGCCCGGGGTCTCGGCGGCGGCGACCGTGCCGCCCGCGCTCGTGACGATCGGGCCGGGCGCGAACGAGGTCGAGGGCGTGGTCGAGTCGGTCGAGACCCGCGGCGACGTGGTGCGGGTGCACGTGGGCGGCCTGGCGGCGGATATCCCGCCCGACCGCCTCGACCTCTTCCCGGGCGACCGCGCGACGCTGTCGTTCCCGCCCTCCGCGGTGACGCTCTACCCGCTCTGACCCGCGCCGAGGGCGCGGTCTCGCGTGGGGCGAACGTGCTTCCCGCGCCGTTTGGAGGCGCGGGCGATTACGATAACATGATGGAAGATCCTCATTCTCATTCCAGCAGGTTTCGTAGCGATGGAGATGCCATGTTTCCTGTCCTGAAGCGGATCAAGATTCGCCAATGGGCTCCGCTATTCAGCCTCGGAATGGGACTGCTGGGGTCGTGGATCGGTGGTCGATTAGGGCAAGAGGCTTCCCCGCTCTGGTTCGGAGCAGGCGTTGTCGTGGCCGTGATCATTGTTCTTCTCACATACCTGCGGCGGCGACGGCGAGAGCACCGACCGGCGCACTGATCGAAGCTCCTGCGTCTTCGCGAGGTCGGTAGGCTGGCCAGCGATGGAGATACTGCAGCCCGGCCGCGGCCCGATCCGCTCGGCGACGTACCTGCCCGCCCGCCCCGACCAGGTGCTGTGGGGGCGGCTGCCGTGCGCGGCGGATGCCCCCGTGCTCACCGTCGCGCCGGGCACGGAGGTCACCATCGACACCATCAGCCACGAGGGCATCCACGAGGACCAGGGTCGTGACCCCGCCGCGTTCTTCGCGCGCTTCGGCGTGCCCGCCGGCGAGGTGCTCGAGGATGCCGCGGCGCTCGCCGCGTCCGACTACCGCCGCGACCCCGCCGTCGACGGGCCGCACGTGATCACCGGCCCCATCGCGGTGACCGGCGCCCGCCCGGGGGACCTGCTGAAGATCACCGTCGTCGAGACCCTTCCGCGCGTGCCGTACGGCGTCGTGTCGAACCGGCACGGCCGCGGCGCGCTGCCGGGCGAGCTGCCCGTCGGAGGCGAGACCGTGAGCGTGTTCGCCGGGGTGGAGGGCGAGCAGGGCACGATGCCACGCGTGCTCGGGGGCGAGCGCGACATCCGCTTCCCGCTGAAACCGTTCCTCGGCATCATGGGCGTCGCCGTGCCGGGCGACGTGCGCCCGCACTCCGTGCCGCCGGGGGCGTTCGGCGGCAACATCGACATCGCGCTGCTCACGGTGGGAGCGAGTCTCTACCTGCCCGTGCTCGTGCCCGACGCGCTCGTGTACGTGGGCGACCCGCACTTCGCGCAGGGGGACGGCGAGGTGGCGCTCACCGCGATGGAGGCGTCGCTGCGGGTCACCCTGCGGCTGGACGTCGTGCCCGCCGAGGAGGCCGAGCGGGAGTTCGGCGTCGTCACCGGACCGCTCGGCCGCACCGACGAGTTCCTGCTGCCGACCGGCCTCGACGAGGACCTCGACGAGGCCGTGCGCAAGTGCGTGCGCGCCGCCATCTCGCTGCTGCATGCCCGCTGCGGCATGGACACCGAGCACGCCTACGCGTACCTGAGCGCGGCGACCGACTTCAGGATCTCCCAGGTGGTGGACGTCGTGAAGGGCGTGCACGCGACGATCAGGATGGCCGACTTTGAGTGACGTTCCCGCCGGACTGTTAGAAGCCTTCTGGGCCTACGAGTCGGCCCTCATGTCCAACGACCTCGAGGCGCTCGACCGCCTCTTCGCCCCCGGCGACGGCACGTTGCGCGGAGATGCCGCCGGCTTGCTGGTCGGGCACGACACGATCAGCGCGTTCCGGCGCGGCCGCGGCGGGGCGCCGCAGCGCACGATCCTCGACGTGCAGGTGCGCGCGATCGGCGCGGATGCCGCGTTAGTGGTCGCCGTGACCCAGCCCGTCACCGGCGGCCGCGGCCAGCAGACGCAGCTCTGGCGCCGGCTGCCCGGCGGCTGGGCCGTCGAGGCGGCGCACGTGAGCGTGCCCGCGCCGGCGATCAACGCGGCCACCTGGCGGGTCGT
>JAODAU010000136.1 GCA_025463615.1 Microbacteriaceae bacterium
TCGGCGGCTTCAACCTCACCTTCCTCGGCATCGAGATCAAACGCAGGATGCGCAACCGCCGCACCCTCGTCTTCACCGTCGTGATGCCGGTGGCCCTGTTCCTCGCGTTCGGGCTCGGCTACCGCAACACGCCGCTGACCCACACGCCGGTCAGCCAGGGCGGACTCAGCGTGGCCGCGTACATCCTGGTCTCGATGGCCGTGTACGGCGCGATGATCTCGTCGACCTCCGCGGGCGGCGCCGTCGCCATCGAGCGGGCCACCGGCTGGAGCCGGCAGCTGCGGCTCACGCCGCTCAACCCGGTGGCGTACATCGCCATCAAGGTGGTCTCGGCGCTGGTGCTCGGCCTGATCGCGGTGCTGGGCACCTTCGCCGCCGGCATCATCGTGGGCGTGCGGATGCCGGTCTACATGTGGGTGCTCGCCGGGCTGGCAGCGTGGATCGGGTCGCTCGTGTTCACCTCCCTCGGCCTGTTCATCGGCTACCTCGTGCCGAGCGACAACGTGATGCAGTTCCTCGGCCCGATCATCGCGGTGCTCGCCCTGCTCGGCGGGCTGTTCGCGCCGATCCCGGACGGCATCCTGCACGACATCTCGGCCTGGACGCCGGTGTACGGCCTCGGCGAGATCGCCCGGTCGCCGCTGGTCGGAAGCTTCGACGGCTGGGCCGTGGTGAACGTGATCGCCTGGCTCGTGATCTTCAGCGTCGGTGCGGCCCTCGCCTTCCGCCGCGACACGAAGCGCGTGTGAGCGACCGCGGCAGTATGGTCGGATCGTGAGCGTGCTCATCGGCTACGGAGGCCCCGGCAGACCCAGTCTCGCCGGGGCCCTCCTCGCGCGCGGCAGTCGGCGCTGGTACGTCGGCGGCTCGGTCGCCCTGCTCTGGCTCGTGACTGCGGGCGTCGAGATCTGGACCATGTACCCGGGTGCGGGGGTGCGGTTGGGCACGACCGCCCTGCTCGTGCTATTCGGCGCAGCGTTCATCGCGACTCCGCCGCTCAGCGGCCTCCTTCCGCCGCGGCTGCGGCTTCTTCCCGCGCTCGGCATCGTCGCCCTCTCGTTCACCCTGTTCCCGTGGATCGGCTTCGAGGTGTCGTCGCTCTGGACCTACGCGGGGGTCGCCGCCGCCATGAGCTTCGCTCGGTTCCGGTCGCTCGTCGCCTTCATCGTGGTGCTCGCGGGCACCGCCCTCTGGTTCCAGTACCTCGAGGGCGTGCCCTCCGACAGCGTGTATTTCGCGCCGCTCATCATCCTGTCGATCAGCCTGATGATGGCCGCGTTCGGGCGGCAGATCGCCGCCATCCAGCAGCTGCGCGCCACCCAGCAGGAGCTGGCGCGGCTCGCGGTGGAGGACGAGCGGTCGCGGGTCGCCCGCGACCTGCACGACATCCTGGGCCACTCGCTCACCGTGATCACGGTCAAGGCCGAGCTCGCCGGGCGACTCGTCCAGGCCGACCCGGCGCGGGCCGCCGCCGAGATCGCGGACGTTGAGGACCTCGCCCGCGGCGCGCTCGCCGACGTGCGCTCCACGGTGGCGGGGTTCCGCGGGGTGAGCATCGCGACCGAGCTCGCGGGCGCGCGGGTCGCGCTCGAGTCCGCCGGCATCCTTGCCAGCGTTCCCGGCACCGCGGACGTCGTGCCCTCCGACGCGCGCGAGCTGTTCGGCTGGGTCGTGCGCGAGGGCGTCACCAACGTCGTGCGGCACTCCGGCGCCACGCGGGCGACGATCCGGCTGGCCGCCGACTCGGTCGAGGTCACCGACGACGGCCTCGGCCCGACCGACGCCGCGACCGACGGCAACGGCCTCGCCGGGCTGCGCGAGCGGGTGGATGCCGCCGGCGCCAGCCTCACCGTCGGCCGCTCCGAGAGCGGCGGCTTCCGCCTCGCCGTGACCACGAGGCGCGCATGATCCGGCTCCTGGTCGCCGACGACCAGGCGCTGGTGCGCGGCGCGCTCGTGGCGCTGCTCGGCCTGGAGGCGGACATCGAGGTCGTCGCCGAGGTCGGCCGCGGCGACGAGGTGGTGGATGCCGCGCTCGCCTCCACTCCGGACGTCGCCATGCTCGACGTGGACATGCCCGGCATCGACGGCATTGCCGCCGCCGCCGCGCTGCGCGCCGCGCTCCCCACCTGCCGCGTGCTCATGGTCACCACGTTCGGCCGCCCCGGCTACCTCCGCCGCGCGATGCAGGCCGGCGCGAGTGGCTTCGTCGTCAAGGACACCCCCGCGCGCCAGCTCGCCGACGCGGTTCGTCGCGTGTCGCAGGGGCTGCGCGTCGTCGACCCCACGCTCGCCGCTGAGACGCTCACCAGCGGCGACTCGCCGCTCACCGAGCGCGAGACCGAGGTGCTCGGCGCCTCGCGGTCCGGGGCGACGATCGCCGAACTCGCGCGCGGCCTGCACCTCTCCCAGGGCACCGTGCGCAACTACCTCTCGAGCGCGATCGGCAAGACGAGTGCCCGCACCCGCGCCGAGGCGGTGCTGATCGCGGAACAGAGCGGCTGGCTCACGGGAGCTGTGACAGCACCCGGATCTCCGGCTCGTGACCGACCGGGAAGTTGACCGACGCCGCGATGAAGCACTTCGTGCTCGCCTCATGGTGCAATTCGAGCGCCAGGGCGGGGTCGCCGGACGCGATCGTGACCACCGGGCGCAGGGTTGCGCCGGTGAAGTGGCCGCCGCCATCGGCGTTGGTCTGCATGACGCCGGTCGCGGCATCCGTGTAGCCGACCACCACGATGCCGTTCGCCGACGCGACGTGCAGGTAGCTCAGCAGATGGCACTGGCTGAGGGCGGCGAGCAGCATCTCCTCGGGGTTCCAGCGGTCGGCGTCGCCGTGGAAGGTGCGGTCGCTCGATCCGGAGATCTCGTGCTTGCCCGCGGCGCGGATGACATGGTCGCGGCCGTAGGCCTTGTAGCCGCTGGTGCCGGTTCCGCGGTCCCCGGTCCACTCGAGCTCGATGGCGTAGCTGTGGTCGACGTTCACCCTGTCAGGCTATATCGCCGATCGGTAGGCTCGGACGTATGACCGACACGCTCGCCCCCGCACCCGCCATCACCCCAGAACGCCGGATCGTCACCGCGATCCCCGGGCCGAAGTCGATCGCGCTGCAGGAACGACGCGCGGCCGTCGTGCCGGTGGGCGTGTCATCCGCGATCCCGGTCTACGTCCAGCGGGCGCACGGTGCCATCGTGGTCGACGTGGACGGCAACCAGTTCATCGACCTCGGCTCGGGCATCGGCGTGATGACGATCGGGCACACGGATGCCGCGGTGGTGGCCGCCGCTACCGAGCAGCTCAACGAGGTCACGCACGCCATGTTCACCATCACGCCGTACGAGGGCTACGTGCGCGTCGCCGAGCTGCTCGCCGAGCATACGCCGGGCGACCACGCCAAGAAGACGGTGCTGCTCAACTCCGGCGCCGAGGCCGTCGAGAACGCCGTCAAGATCGCCCGCAAGCACACCGGGCGCGCGGGCGTCGGGGTGCTCGAGCACGCGTACCACGGCCGCACGAACCTCACCATGGCCATGACCTTCAAGGCCATGCCCTACAAGTCCGGCTTCGGGCCCTTCGCCGGCTCGGTCTACGCGGCGCCCGGCTCCTACCCCTTCCATGACGGCCTGAACGGCGCGGATGCCGCGGCGCGCACCATCTCGTGGCTCGAGAAGTCCGTGGGCGCCGCCGACCTGGCCTGCATCGTCGCGGAGCCGATCCAGGGCGAGGGCGGCTTCGTCGTGCCGGCGGACGGCTACCTCGCCGCCCTGCAGGAGTGGTGCACGGCGAACGGCGTGGTCTTCATCGCCGACGAGATCCAGAGCGGCATGGCCCGTACGGGCGCGTACTTCGCGAGCGAGCACTTCGGCGTCGTGCCGGACGTGGTGCTCAGCGCGAAGGGCATCGCCGGCGGCCTGCCGATCGCCGGCGTCACCGGCCGCGCCGAGATCATGGACTCCTCGCACCCGGGCGGTCTCGGCGGCACGTTCGCCGGCAACCCGGTCGCCGCCGCCGCAGCGATCGCCGTCTTCGGCGAGATCGAGCGCCGCGACCTGCTCGCCGAGGCCCCGCGCATCGAGGGCGTGCTGAAGCCCGCGCTGCTCGAGCTGCAGTCGCGCTACCCCGTGATCGGCGACGTGCGCGGCATCGGCGCGATGCTCGCCATCGAGCTCGTGCAGCCCGGCACCAAGGACCCGAACCCGGCGGCGGTCGCGGCGATCACCGCCTACGCGGCTCAGCACGGTGTGCTGCTGCTCAGCGCGGGAACCTACGGCAACGTCATCCGCTTCCTGCCGAGCCTCGCCATCAGCGACGAGCTGCTGCGCGACGCGCTCACGGTGCTCGACGAGGCCTTCGCCGCGCTGTAGGAGCTACTGCGCGCTGGACCGCGCCAGCCTGCGTCGCTTGGACTCCCCCGCGACCTGCGTTCCCACCACGATGATGATCGCCAGGATGAACACCGCCGACGCGATCACGTTGGCCTGCGGCGGGATGCCGCGCGTCGCCGCCGTGTAGATGAACGTCGGGAAGGTCTGCACCGAGCCCGAGTTGAAGTACGTGATGATGAAGTCGTCGAAGCTCAGCGAGAACGAGAGCAGCGCACCCGCGAGGATGCCGGGCAGCAGCAGCGGGAACGTCACCCTGAGGAAGACCTGGGCCGGTGACCCGTAGAGGTCCCGCCCCGCCTCCTCGAGCGCCGGGTCGAGGCTCGCCACGCGCGCCTTGACCGTCACCACCACGAAGCTCAGGCAGAACATCGTGTGCGCCAGGATGATCGTGCCGATCCCCTTCTGCACCCCGGCCGAGAGGAACTGGGCTGCGAGGCCGGCACCGAGCACGACCTCGGGGGTCGCCATCGGCAGGAAGATCAGCAGGTTGGTGGCCGCGCGGAACCGGAAGCGATAGCGGGCGAGGGCGATCGCGATCATGGTGCCGAGCACGGTCGCCACGACCGTCGCGACGACGCCGATCAGGATGCTGTTGCCGAACGCCGTGCAGAGCCCGGGCTCGTCGCACACGTGCAGCCAGTTGTCGAGGGTGAAGCCGCGCCACGAGACGTTCGTCTTCACCGCGTTGTTGAACGAGAAGACGATCGTGTACACGATCGGGATGAGCAGGAAGATGAGCGCGAGGGCGCTGTAGACCGGCAGGATCCAGGATCCGCCGCTGCTCCTGCCGCTGCGGCCGCGCGGCTTCGGCCGGCTCTCCTCGATCTCGGTGCGCGCGAGCACGGCGGCGGACTGGTCGGTCATACGAGGTCGTCCGTTCCGCTTCGCTTCACGTACACGCTCACGATGATGAGGATGATCACCATCAGGATGATCGAGAGCGCGGCCGCGGCCGGGTAGTTCAGCTGCACCAGGAAGTTGCTCTGGATCACGTTGCCGATCATGGTCGACGAGGCGCCGCCCAGGAACTCGCTCGAGGCGTTCACGTAGTCGCCGGCCGCCGGGATGAAGGTCAGCAGCGTGCCCGAGACGATGCCGGGGAGCGAGAGCGGCAGCGTGATCTTGCGGAAGGTGTGGAACGGGCTCGCGTAGAGGTCGCTCCCGGCCTCGAGGTAGCGGATGTCGAGCCGCTCGAGCGTCGTGTACAGCGGCAGGCACATGAACGGTATGAAGTTGTAGGTGAGGCCGAACACCACCGCGGCCGGCGTGCCGGTGAAGTGTGCGTCCGATCCGATGAGCGAGAGTCCTTTCAGCGCCGTCAGCACCGGCCCGTCGTCCGAGAGGATCGCCTTCCACGCCAGCGTGCGCAGCAGGAAACTGATGAAGAACGGGGCGATGACCAGCACGATCATGATGCCCTGCAGCAGCGGCCAGCGGCGTGCCTTCACCCCGATGAAGTACGCGAGTGGGTAGCTGAACAGCAGCGCGAGGATCGTGGCGAGCAGCGCGAAACCGAACGACCGCAGGATCTGCGTGTGGTACTGCCCGACCATGTCGGCGTAGGTCTGCCAGTTGAACGCGTTCGTGAACTTGCCGAACTGCACGGGATCGGGCACCTGCAGCGAGGTGATGACCAGCGAGACGAGTGGCACGAGGAAGAACAGGGCCAGGTACAGCAGGCCCGGCAACAGAAGCACGAGCGCGATGGCGCTGCGCCGCTTCGGTGCGGCATCGACCGCGGTCGCGGCCCCGGTGAAGGCGGTGATCGCCATCGTCAGCCCTCGAGCTCCGCGGCGAGCTCCGCGCGCCGCTGCACCGCGATCGACACCGTGTCGTCGTCGGCGTCGAATCGC
>JAODAU010000079.1 GCA_025463615.1 Microbacteriaceae bacterium
GACTGACATCAGTGCTACCGTTGATGACAGCAACTGACATCAAGTCCCTTGGAGGGTTCTCATGCGCGTATTCGTCACCGGCGCCTCGGGGTGGATCGGCTCAGCCGTCACCGCCGAACTCATCGCCTCCGGCCACCAGGTCGTCGGCCTGGCCAGGTCGGACGCCTCCGCCGCGAAGGTCGCCGCACTCGGCGCCGACGTGCAGCGCGGCGACATCACCGACCTCGACTCGCTGCGCGCGGGCGCCGAGGGCGTCGACGGCATCATCCACACCGCGTTCATCCACGACTTCACCGCCCACGAGGATGCCGCGGCCGTCGACGCCGCCGCCGTGCACCTCTTCGGCGACCTGCTCGAGGGCACCGGCAAGCCGCTGGTGATCGCGTCCGGCATCCTGGGC
The DNA here is from genome assembly GCA_025463615.1 of Microbacteriaceae bacterium. The sequence continues at coordinate 401 of JAODAU010000079.1, forward strand.
ATGAAGCCCGGAGGCACCGTCACCGAGGCGGACCAGCCCGACCCGGCCGAGTCCTGGTCGCCGCGACGCCAGACCGAGGCCGACCTCATCGGCTTCGCGGAGCGCGGCGTGCGCACCACCGCGGTGCGGCTCTCCCCCACCGTGCACGGCGAGGGCGACCACGGCTTCATGGCCTTCCTCGTGTCGCAGGATCGCGAGCACGGCAGCTCCGGTTACGTCGGCGACGGCGCCAACCGCTGGCCCGCCGTGCACCGCCTGGATGCCGCGCACCTCTTCGTGCTGTCCCTCCTCAACGCGCCTGCCGGCACGATCGTGCACGGCGTCGCCGAGGAGGGCGTGCCGCTGCGCGACGTGGCCGAGACGATCGGCCGCGGCCTCGACCTGCCCGTCGTGAGCGTGGCCCCCGAGGATGCCGTCGACCGGTTCAGCTGGCTGGGCCGCTTCCTCGGCGTGGACAGCCCGGCATCCAACACGGCCACGCGCGAGCTGCTCGGCTGGGAGCCCACGCACCCGACCCTGCTCGAGGACCTCAAGGCGGGGTACTACTTCCGCACGGCGTGATGCGACTGCTCGGGGTCGACTTCTCCCGCGGAGGCGCGACGCGCGAACGCTACGAGAGCGATGACCCCGAGCACGACAGCGACCGCGACGAGCGCGCCGAGCAGGACGGTCAGGTGCCAGGTGAGCATGTGCGCTCCTCATTAGGTGATTAACACCCTATTGACCTATCACGGGGTGAAACAAGAGTGAGTTTTGGCCAGTTGTTGCGGGTTGCGGCATCCTGCACCCGCAACAACTGCCCAAAGAGTCGGAATCGAGCCCGACGGCGGGGGTAGCGGCTCGTGGCGGGAGGCGTGCCTCCCGCCACCACGCGTTATCCCCGCCGCGAGAGGGTCAGGCGCGGGCCGCCGCGTCCAGGGCGGCGACGTCGATGCGGTTCATCTGCAGCATCGCCTGCATGACCCGCTGCGACTTCGCCCGGTCGGGGTCCGAGAGGTAGTCGACCAGGGCGCGCGGGATGATCTGCCACGAGAGCCCGAACCGGTCGATGAGCCAGCCGCAGCGGCTCTCCCGCCCGCCGTCGGCGACGAGCGCGTCCCAGTAGCGGTCCACCTCGGCCTGGTCGGCGCAGTCCACGGCGAGCGACGCCGCGTCGGTGTGCGGATGCCCCGGGCCGCCGTTGATCAGCATGATGCGCTGCCCGGCAAGCTCGATCGTTGCGACGAAGAAGGCGCCGTCCGGGCCCTCCGAGCGCTCGACGACCCGGGATTCGGGGAACAGCGAGGTGTAGAGCTCGATCGCCTCCGCGGCGTCGTCATCGAACCAGAGGTAGGGGGTGATGGTGGTCATTGTTCTGCCTTTCGTGTCTGTTGCGATTCTGCAGTGGGTCGGAGCCGCGGCCCGCTTCTCGACATGACTCGGAAAAAAGTTTCAGCGCAGCCGCGCGGCCTGCGCGGAGAGGTAGTGCTGCTCCGGTCGGCTGGCGCCCGCGCGAGCCGCACGCAGGTAGGCCGCGCGGGCAGCATCCCGCTCCCCCGCGCGCTCCAGCAGGTTGGCGCGCACCGACTCGAGGCGGTGGCCGAGGGCTGCCGCGGCATCCGCGTCGAGGGTGCCGAGCGGGGCGAGGCCGGCCCGCGGTCCGTCGACCTCGGCGAGCGCGACCGCCCGGTTGAGCGTGACGACCGGGCCGGATGCCACCGACCCCAGCACCTCGTACAGCGCCAGGATTTGCGGCCAGTCGGTCTCGCCCGCGGTCGCCGCCTCGTCGTGCACCGCGGCGATCGCGGCCTGCAGCTGGTACGGCCCGACCGGACCGGTGCCGAGCACGCCGCTGAGCAGGGCGATGCCCTCGGCGATCCGGTCGGCGTCCCAGAGCTCGCGGCGCTGCTCGGCGAGCGGCACGAGCATCCCGTCGGCGTCGGTGCGCGCCGCCCGCCGCGCGTCGGCGAGGAGCATCAGGGCGAGCAGGCCGGTTGCCTCGCGGTCGTCGGAGGCGAGTCGGTGCAGCATCCGGGCCAGGCGGATCGCCTCGTGCGCGAGGTCCACGCGGTCGGCCGAGTCGCCGGAGGTGGCCGCGTACCCCTCGTTGAAGATGAGGTAGAGCACGTGCATCACCACGGCCAGCCGCTCGGCGCGCTGCCCGGGCGCCTCGAACCCGACGCCCGACGCCCGGATGCTCGCTTTCGCCCGGCTGATGCGCTGCGCCAACGTCGCCACCGGCACGAGGAACGCGTGCGCGATCTCGGCCGTGGTGAGGCCGCCGACCGCTCTCAGCGTGAGCGCGACCTGCGAGGGCGGCGAGAGCGAGGGGTGGCAGCAGAGGAAGAGGAGGGTGAGCGAGTCATCCACGTCGGAGACTTCGCCCGCCTCCGTGACGGCGCCCTCCTCGCGCTGCCGCCGCGCGCTCTCGCTGCGCCACTCGTCCACGAGGCGTCGGGTGGCGACCGCGATGAGCCACGCCTTCGGGCTGTCGGGGATGCCGGCATCCGGCCACTGGTTGGCCACGGCGATCAGCGCCTCCTGGGTGGCGTCCTCGCAGGCGGCGAACTGCCCGTAGCGCCGCACCAGCGCGCCGAGCACCAGCGGCGCGTTCTCGCGCAGCAGGGTCTCGGTGCTGCGGTCGATGGTCACGGGGCAGGCGGTGGTGGCGCTATCGGGCGGATCTCGAGCACCCGCGACCACTTCACGATGGATGCCGCGATCTCCCGCACGCGCTCGGCGCTCGCGACGTCCACGATCCAGAAGCCGATGATCGACTCCTTCGACTCGGCGAACGGCCCGTCGGTCGCCACCGGCACGCCGTTGGTGAGCGTGACCGTCGTGGCGTTCTGCGGGTCGGCCAGCCCCTCGTTGAACACCATCTCGCCGGACTCGACCAGGTCTTTGTCGAGCTGAATCATCGCGCCGATCATCTCGCGGATCCACTCCGGAGTCTGGGTCTCGCCCATCTCCGACGCGCTGCCGAACATCATGATCATGTACTTCATCGTCACCACTTCCTTCGCGAGCGTCGTCTAACGCTCTCGTAGGTGGGTCGGCGCGGGCAAGCGTTTCTCGACATCCGCCGGTCAGATCGCGGCGAGCCAGTCGTCGAAGGTCTGGTGGCCGAGGCGTGCGGTGGGGCCGGGGAGCAGGGATCCGTCGCGCAGCGAGCGCCACCACGCGCCGGGCGGCGCGATCTCGAGCACCGGACGGCGGATGCCGGTGGCGGCCAGGTACCTGCGCACCATCGCGGACATCCGCTCCTCCCGCGGGCCGGCCAGGTCGGCGTCGAGGCCGCGCGGCGCCCCGACCGCGATCTCGGCCAGCGCCGCCCCCACCTCCGCCGCCGCGATCGGCTGCGAACGCATCGCCGGCACGAGCTGCAGCGGCCCGAGGTGCCCCTGCGGGATGACCTGCGTGACGAACTCGTGGAACTGGGCGGCGCGCAGGATCGTCCACCCCGCGGGCGACGCCGACACGAGCTCCTCCTGCAGCTTCTTGCCCGCGTAGTAGCCCGCGCCGCTCGCCGCCGCGCCGATGATCGAGAGCGCCACATGGTGCGGCACGCCCGCGCGCGCCTCGGCGGCGAGCAGGTTGCGCGTCACCGTTCCGAAGAACGCGACCGACTCCTTCCCGGAGCTGGTGGCCGTCGCGGCGACGTCGACAACGGCATCCACCCCGGCGAGCGCCGTGTCCAGGCCGGCACCGGCCACCAGGTCGATTCCGGTGGATCGGGTCAGCACGACCGGCTCGTGCCCCGCGGCGGCGAGCGACTCGACCACGTGCGTTCCGACGATGCCGGTTCCCCCGGCGACGGCGATCCTCATCGCGCCACCTCCACTGCGACGCGGGACGGCCGGGTCGGCAGCAGCAGCACGACGCCGAGCGCCAGGCTCAGGCCGAGGCTCACGACGGTGCCGACGCGATCGAGCATGGTCCCCTCCGGGTGGGTCAGGTGGTAGCCGAAGTGCAGCACGCCGAACACGGTCCAGGCGAGGCCCGCGACCCGCCCGGGCACCGCGCTGCGGCTCACGATACCGAACACGCTGGCCGCGCCTAGCGCGAGGTAGAGGCTGCCGACGTCGCGCACCAGGTGCTGGTTGAACGGGCCGTCGACGTCGATCCAGTGCATGCCGAACCCGGGGAACGACGCGTAGAACGAGGCGGGAAAGAACTCGGCCCAGGCGCCGACGTACACGGCGAGAAGCACCGTGACGGCGAGCACGATGCGGCGGAAGATGCTATTCATATCAACCAGGACGCCACAGCCCCGCGGAATGTGATGACCGACCTCACAAAGTCGTGCACGGCATCGTCCTGTGAGGGAGAGGAGGCGCGCATGGAGACCGACGAGACCCTGGATGCCGTGCTCGGCGAGCGCCGGCACCTCATGTCCCTCGCCTTCCGCATGCTCGGCACCGTGGCCGAGGCCGAGGACGCCGTGCAGGAGACCTACGCCCGCTGGTACCGCATGACCCTGGCCGAACAGGATGCGATCGAGGTCCCCCGGGCCTGGCTCACCCGGGTGGCCGGCCGGGTCTGCCTCGACATGCTGGACTCCGCCCGCGTGCGCCGCGAGCGCTACGTGGGCCCGTGGCTGCCGGAGCCGGTGCCGTCGGACGCGTTCGCGATGGCGGGGGTGCCGGCATCCGACCCGCTGGACCGGGTGAGCCTGGACGAATCGGTGAGCACCGCCCTGCTGCTCGTGCTCGAGGCGATGACGCCGGCGGAGCGCGTGGCGTTCGTGCTGCACGACGTGTTCGCGCTCCCCTTCGAGGAGGTGGCCGAGATCGCGGGGCGCACGCCGGCCGCGTGCCGGCAGTTGGCGACATCCGCCCGCCGCCGCGTGCAGGACAGCCGCGGCCGCGAGGTTCCGCGCGCCGAGCACGACCGTGTGGTGCTCGCCTTCGCCGCGGCCGCGCAGGGCGGCGACCTGGGCGCGCTGGTGTCGGTGCTCGACCCGGACGTCGTGCTCCGCTCCGACGGCGGCGGCAACGTCTCCGCGGCCCGCAGGCCGGTGCTCGGCGCGGACAACGTGGCGCGCTTCCTGCTCGGCACCCTCACCAAGCGACCCGACGTGGAGATCCTGCCGCAGGAGACCGACGACGGCCTCGGCTTCGTGATGTGGGACGAGGGCCGCATCTTCGGCGTCGTGACCCTGCGCGTGGCGGGCGGCCGCATCAGCGACGTGTGGATGATGGTCAACCCCGAGAAACTGTCGCTCTGGCGGTAGGGCTCGTCAGCCCAGCACCTCCCGGACCGCGGAGACCATGAGACCGTTCGCGCCGAGGTGTTTCGCGTCATCGGCCTGGCTCTTCCGCTCGAGCACGTGGGCGATCACCGGCTTGCCGAACGAGAGGGCCTGCCTCCACAGCGCCGCCGACGCGCCGAGTTCCATCCCGAGCAGGCCCCACTCGGCCTGGGTGGACGCCAGGTCGGTGGGACGCGCGACCAGGTCCGAGGCGTAGTAGTACCCCCACGTCGTGTAGCCGCGCTCGGCGGCCCGGGCCGCCCAGATCGAGGTGCGGTAGTAGGCCTTCGCGATGAACACGTCGGCCGGGCGATCCACGAGGTTGGCCATCAGCGTGAAGAGCTCGTCGTAGTACTGGTGACCGGAATTCTTCGGGTCGACGAAGATCGTGTGCGTTCCGGCGAACGTCTCCACCAGCGACTCGAGCCTGAGGTAGGGGCGTGGTGGCTGCGACGGCTGGAGCGTGTGCCGCGCGGTGATCCTGAGCGCGCTGATCTCGGCCCAGGTGTGCTGCGCGGCCACGAAACCCGACGTGCCGGAGGTGCGGTCCAGCGTGTCGTTGTCGAGGCCGAAGTACACGCCGTCCGAGCTGCGCGCGAGCGAGATCTCGAGCGAATCGACGCCGCGGTCCACGCACTGCTGGTAGCCGTAGAGCGACATCTCCGGCCAGTCCCGCCCGCCGCCGTGGTGGGCGATGGTGAACGCCTTCGTCGCGAGAAGGGCGTCCACCCCTGAGGGAACGTGGCGGGTCACGTGCACGGGTGGGGGCTGAGCGGCGCGGGTGAGACCGTAGGCGACCGCCGCACCGCCGAGCACGACCGCACCACCCGCGGCGGCGATCACCGCCCGGCGGGACGGCCCGCGCGAGGGATGGGACGGTGTGGTCTGCGTAGGCACAGCAGCACGCTAAGTCACGATCCCGCCGCCCCGGCTGGGGATTCCGCTGAGCATCCACACAGCTTGCGAGGCCGGCGCGCGCAGGTCGCGGGGCTAGCATGGCCCGCGTCCGGCAACGAGGGAGATGCAATGGCCATGCACTGGGTCGCCACGGACTTCGGCGGATTCGACGTGTTCGACTTCGTCGAGGTGGATGTCCCCGACCCCGGCCCCGGCGAGGTGGTGATCGACGTGCGGGCGGCGGGCGTGAACCCCGCGGACTACAAGCACGTGCGGTTCGGCACGGATCGCAGCATCCTGCCCGTGCCGATCGGGTACGAGCTCTCGGGCGTGATCGCGGGCATCGGGCCGAGCACCGAGATCGCGTCCGGCGGCGGTGCGGTCGGCGACGAGGTGGTCGTGTTCCGCACCAGCGGCGGCTACGCGACCCGCTACCTCGCGAAGGCGCGCAACGTGTTCGCCAAGCCTGCCACCGTCTCGTTCGAGGTGGGCGCGACGCTGCTGCTCGCGGGGTCCACGGCCGCGGAAGCCCTCGATGTGACCGGGGTGACCGCCGGCGACACGGTGCTGGTGCACGGGGCATCCGGCTCGGTGGGGGTCAGCGTGCTGCAGCAGGCCGCCCTCCTCGGCGCGCGCACGATCGGCACCGCCAGCGAGGGCAACTTCGACACCGTGCGGCGCTTCGGGGGCGAGCCCGTGGCCTACGGGGACGGCCTCGAGCAACGCGTGCGCGACCTCGCGCCGGGCGGGGTGGATGTCGCCATCGACACCGCCGGAACCCCCGACGCCCTCGACTCCTCCCTCGCCCTCGTGGCGGACCGCCGCCACATCGTCACCATCGCGGCGCAGGGCAGGGCCGACGAGCTCGGCATCCTCATGATCGGCGGCGGGATGCCGGCCAGCGCCGCGTTCCGCGACGCGGTGCGCCCGCGCCTGATCGAGCTCGCCGCCTCCGGCCGCCTCGAGGTGCCGATCGCCCGCAGCTTCCCGCTCGCGGACGCCATCGCCGCGTTCGAGTTCGTGCAGGAGGGCCACCCCGGCGGCAAGGTCGTGCTGCTGCCGTAGCGTCGGCGCCATCCGCTACTTTGGGTCGATGACGCACTCCGCCGACAGCCACGACCTCATCCGCGTGCAGGGCGCGCGCGTGAACAACCTGCGCGACGTGAGCGTCGAGCTGCCGAAGCGGCGGCTCACCGTGTTCACCGGCGTCTCCGGGTCGGGCAAGAGCTCGCTCGTGTTCGGCACCATCGCCGCCGAGTCGCAGCGCATGATCAACGAGACCTACAGCTCGTTCGTGCAGGGCTTCATGCCCACCCAGGCGCGGCCCGATGTGGACGTGCTCGAAGGGCTGACCACCGCCATCATCGTGGACCAGGAGCGCATGGGCGCCAACGTGCGCTCCACGGTCGGCACGGCCACCGACGCGAACGCGATGCTCCGCATCCTGTTCAGCAGGCTGGGCCAGCCGCAGATCGGGTCGCCGAACGCGTTCTCGTTCAACATCCCCACCAGCCAGACCAGCGGCACCCGCACCACCGCCACCGGCTCGACCACGGTCGTGGAGAACGAGACCTACCTCGGCGGCATGTGCCCGCGCTGCGAGGGCCGCGGCGCGGTGAACGACGTCGACCTCACCGCGCTCTACGACGACAGCAAGTCGCTGGCCGACGGCGCCATCAGGGTGCCCGGCTACACCGCGGACGGGTGGATGGTGCGCATCTTCACCGAGTCCGGCCTGCTGCCCGACAAGCCGATCCGCGAATTCTCCGAGGCGGAGCTGGCCGACTTCCTCTACAAGGAGCCGACCAAGATCAAGGTCGCGAACATCAACATGACCTACGAGGGCCTGGTGCCCAAGATCCAGAAGTCGATGTTCACCAAGGATCTCGACTCCCTGCAGCCGCACATCCGCGCCTTCGTCGAGCGCGCCGTCACCTTCACCACCTGCCCCGACTGCGGCGGCACCCGGCTGAGCGAGGCCGCGCGGTCGTCGAAGGTGGGCGGGATCAGCATCGCGGATGCCTGCGCCATGCAGATCAGCGACCTCGCCGAGTGGGTGCGCGGCCTCAGTGAGCCGACGGTCGCGCCGCTGCTCGCCGCGCTGCAGGAGACCCTCGACTCCTTCGTGGAGATCGGCCTCGGCTACCTCTCGCTCGACCGCCCGTCCGGCACGCTCTCGGGCGGCGAGGCGCAGCGCACCAAGATGATCCGCCACCTGGGGTCGTCGCTCACCGACGTCACCTACGTCTTCGACGAGCCGACCGTGGGGCTGCACCCGCACGACATCCAGCGCATGAACGTGCTGCTGCTGCGCCTGCGCGACAAGGGCAACACGGTGCTGGTGGTCGAGCACAAGCCCGAGCTGATCGCCATCGCCGATCACGTCGTCGACCTCGGGCCGGGCGCCGGATCGGCCGGCGGCACCATCACCTTCGAGGGCACCATCGAGGGGCTCCGCGCGAGCGACACGCTCACCGGGCAACACCTGGACTACCGCGCGAGCGTGAAGGATGCCGTGCGCACCCCCACGGGAACCCTGCCGATCCGCGGCGCCACCTCCCACAACCTGCAGGGAGTGGATGTCGACATCCCGCTCGGCGTGCTGGTGGTCGTCACCGGCGTGGCCGGCTCCGGCAAGAGCTCGCTGGTGCACGGGTCGCTGCGCGGCGACGACGTGGTGTCGATCGACCAGGCCGGCATCCGCGGGTCGCGGCGCAGCAACCCGGCGACGTACACCGGCCTGCTCGACCCGATCCGTACCGCCTTCGCGAAGGCGAACGGCGTGAAGGCCGCGCTGTTCAGCGCCAACTCGGAGGGCGCCTGCCCGACCTGCAACGGCGCCGGCGTGATCTACACCGACCTGGGCATCATGGCGACGGTCGAGACCGTCTGCGATGTCTGCGAGGGCAAGCGGTTCAAGGCGTCCGTGCTCGACTACCACCTCGGCGGGCGCGACATCAGCGCGGTGCTGGCGATGTCCGTCACCGAGGCGGAGCGGTTCTTCGGGGAGGGCGACGCGCGCACCCCGGCCGCGCACGCCATCCTGGCCCGGCTCGCGGATGTCGGCCTCGGCTACCTCACGATCGGGCAGCCGCTCACCACGCTCTCCGGCGGCGAGCGGCAGCGGCTGAAGCTGGCCACTCACCTGTCGGAGAAGGGCGGCGTCTACGTGCTCGACGAGCCGACCACCGGGCTGCACCTGGCGGATGTCGCCAACCTGCTCGGCCTGCTCGATCGGCTTGTCGACTCGGGCAAGTCGGTGACCGTGGTGGAGCACCACCAGGCGGTGATGGCGCACGCCGACTGGATCATCGACCTCGGGCCGGGCGCCGGGCACGACGGCGGCCGCATCGTCTTCGAGGGCACCCCGGCGGAGCTGGTCGCGGGTCGGTCGACGCTAACGGGCCAGTACCTCGCGGAGTACGTCGGCACGTAGCCGGGGGGCCGAGTGGATCGGGGTCATGACGAGAAGCGGGTCGAGCTCGTCGAGACCTCACCGAGCAATGACGTCGGCTTTTTGTCGCGGCGGGAGTTGCGCCGCTTTGTGGCGGGGTTATCGCGTCGCGGACAGAGGAATATCCCCCGCCGCGGCCGCATAGCCCCGCCATGACTGCCGTGTGGTGGCGCTGGCAGTTGACGATGATGTGTGACGCACAGTATGGTGTGACACATGGATGACGACGAGCTGCTCGACTCGATGCGGCAGGAGCTGCGGCGCGGATCCGTGGTGCTCGCCAGCCTCGTGGCGCTCGAGCGCCCCGGCTACGGCTACGGCCTGCTCGACTCGCTCGAGCGCGCCGGGTTCCCCGTGGCGGCGAACACGCTGTACCCGCTGCTTCGTCGGCTCGAGGCCCAGGGCCTGCTCACCAGCGAGTGGGACACCACCGAGGCCCGCCCGCGCAAGTTCTACACGACCAGCGCGGCCGGCATCCGCATCGCTGCGCAACTGCGCGCCGAGTGGAGCGCCATCGACGGCGCACTCGGCGCGCTCACCCACACCAGCACAGACTCGAATGGAGAAGAGAAATGACCGGACCGCTCGTCGACCGCTACGTCGCGGCGACACTGCGCCGCATCCCCGAGAAGCAGCGCCCCGAGATCGACCGCGAGCTTCGCGCCGCGATCGCCGACGACGTGGATGCCCGGGTCGAGCAGGG